>NZ_JARJHW010000026.1:0-55517 GCF_040560175.1 Streptomyces panacea | reverse complement strand
GCGCGAGACCCCGCGGCACCCGGACGAGCCGTCCGCCCGGACCCACTTCAGGCCGGTCGGCTCCGTCGACCTCACCCGTCCGCCGGGCAGCGGCCGGCCGACTCTCCCGCCGCCGCCCTACCGCTGGCCGGTCGAGCCTCCCCTCACCCCCGCCGAGACGACCACCCGGCTTCGGCCCGTGCCCGCCCGCCACCCCGGCAGGACGGCAGCCGCGATCACCTGCGTGGTCCTCGGCCTCGGCCTCATCGGCGGCGCCGTCACCGGCAGCTGGCTGACCGGCGACTCGTCCGCCGACCCCGCGTCGGGCGCCGGCTACGCACCGCTCCGTACGCTCTGGCACAGCACCCCCGTCGACACCTTCTTCCCGCCCACCCTCAAGGGCGACGGCGCGGGTCCCGGCGGCGCCGACCGGACCTGGACCAGGGTCGCCGTGGCACCCGACGGCGGCTGCGCCGGAGCCCTCGATCCCCTCCTCCTCAAGACGCTGCGCACGGTCGGCTGCGAGCGGGTCCTGCGGGCGACCTACACGGATGCCACCGGCACCGGCGTCGTCACCGTCGGCATGGTCTTCACGGAGGCCGATCCGGCGGCCATGAAGGCACTGGGCGCCCGGTTCACCGACGAGAAGCTCACGGAGCGCACCGACCTGATGCCCCGCACCTTCCCGGTGAAGGGCACCGTCGCCGCCGGCTTCGGCGCCGGGCAGCGCGCGAGCTGGACGGTCGACGTCCTCACCGAGGCGCCCGTCGTCGTCTACGCCGTCTCCGGCTTCGCCGACGGACGCCCGGTCCCCGACCCTCAGCCGGTCGACAAGGCCACCGCCGACGGCGCGAAGACGGCAGCCGCCCAGTCCGGGCTCGGTCACGACGCCAAGGGCATCGCGGACCGGGTCGAAGACGGTCTGCGTGAATCAGTCAGCACGGCAACGGAGCCCCCCGGATGACGACGCCCCCGCCGGCCACCCGAACGACACCGGCAGCGACCGCACGGACAACGACGTCGCGGCGCCGCGTCGCGGCCACCCTCGCCGCCGCCTCCTTCCTGCTCGCCGTCCCCGCGACACCCGCCCACGCGGACGTCATCCGCGCCCAGCAGTGGGCCCTCGAAGCGATGCACACCGACGAGGCCTGGCGCACCACCAAGGGCGACGGCATCACCGTCGCCGTGCTCGACACCGGCGTCGACCCCACGCACCCCGACCTCGCCGGGCAGGTTCTGACCGGCAAGGACCTCATCGGATTCGGCGCCAAGAGCGGCGACCGCGCCTGGGCCCGCCACGGCACCGCCATGGCGGGCATCATCGCGGGCCGGGGGCACGGCCCCGGCCGCGAGGCCGGCATCCTCGGGATCGCCCCCGAGGCGAAGATCCTGCCGGTCCGCGTGATCCTCGAAGGCACCGACCCGGACCGGTCCAAGGCCCGTAAATCCCGCGGTGGTTCACTCGCCGACGGCATCCGCTGGGCCGCCGACAACGGCGCCGACGTCATCAACCTCTCCCTCGGTGACGACAGCGAGTCGGCCCACCCGGAGCCCGGCGAGGACGCCGCCGTCCAGTACGCGCTGGCCAAGGGAGCCGCTGTCGTCGCCTCGGCGGGCAACGGCGGCGAGAAGGGCGACCGCATCTCGTATCCGGCCGCGTACCCCGGCGTGATCGCCGTGACGGCCGTCGACCGCTACGGCACCCACGCCGCGTTCTCCACCCGCCGCTGGTACGCCACCGTCAGCGCGCCCGGCGTCGACGTCGTCATAGCGGACCCCGACCGCCGCTACTACGAAGGCTGGGGCACCAGCGCCGCCGCCGCCTTCGTCTCCGGCGCCGTCGCCCTCGTACGTGCCGCGCACCCCGAACTCCGCCCGGCCCAGATCAAGAAGCTGCTGGCCGACACCACGCGCGATGCCCCGAACAGTGGCCGCGACGACTCCACCGGCTACGGCATCGTCGATCCGGCCGCCGCGATCGAGGCGGCCGGGAAGCTCGGCCCCGCCACCGCCGACGCGCAGAAGAAAGCGACCGGCTATACGAAGCGGTACTTCGGCCGCGGCCCCGACGACGCCTCCGGGGAGTCCGAGCCGGCCGCCTGGCTCGCCCCGCTCGCGGGTGGCCTCGGCGCGCTGCTGCTGGCCGGCGCGGTGGTGCTCTGGCGCGGCGGACCGGTCAGCGGACGCCGAGGGCGGCGCTGACGGCGGCCCGCGCCGCCGCCTCGACCACCGCGATGCCCGCGTCCTTCGTAGGATGCCCGCCCGACAGGACGGCCACGAGTACGTCGCGGTCTCCCGCGGTGACGCGGCCGACCGAGTTGACGACCCACAGCCCGGTGGCGCTCAGCGGCATCCAGCCGTTCTTGAGCGCCGGCGCGCTCCCCGCCGCCGAGACGCCCCACGCCTGGTCCGGCACCACATGGGTCATCAGGTCCGCCACGAAGGCGCGCGACCGCTCGCCGAGCGGGGTCGGACCACCGCCGAACACGGCTTCCAGCAGAGCCAGTTGATCCGCCGCCGTGGTACGTGTGAGGCCCCAGCTCGCCGCCGCCACCGACTCGCGCAGACCGAGCCGGCGGTGGGCCGCGTCCAGTTCGCCGACGCCGCCGACCACCGTCAACAGCGCGGTGGCTGCCTCGTTGTCGCTGCGTTCGATCATGTCGGCGGCCGACGCGCGTTCTTGGGAGGTCGGCTCGCGGTCCGTGTCCTGGGCGCGCAGCAGCAGCGCGGCGAGGATGCCGAGCTTGACGACGCTGGCGGTCGGGTGAGTGGGATCCGGTCCCCGGCGGTACGCCGCGGTGCGGCCGGTGACCGTGTCGCGTACGGCGATGTCGTACGTGACGTTCTCGCCGACCGCCTCGCCGAGCGGCTCACCGGGAGCGCCCATGCCGTCCCCCTCCGTCGCCACCGCTTCCGCCGCTGATTCTGCCCTCCGTCGCCGGGCGGCGACAGCACGCCGACTACGCTCGACCCGTGGCCCTCAAGAACATTCCCGATTCCGGTTTCTCCACCGACGACGGCACCGCCGACCCCGTCCTCGTGGAGGCCCTCGCCGCCTGGTCCGGTGACCGGACGGCCGAGCCGCGCGTGCTCGCCGCCCTCAAGGGCGCCCGGCTGCTCGTCCCCGTCGTCGCCGTTCTCGGCGAGACCGAGGAGGACGAGCGCGGACTGCGGCGCGAGAAGAACAGCGACATGGCCGTCCCCACGCTCCGGGCCGGCGGCCGGCGCGCCCTGCCCGCCTTCACCTCGACCGCCTCGCTGGCCCGCTGGGACCCGGCCGCGCGCCCCGTCGCCGTACCGCTGCACCAGGCACTGAGCGCGGCGGCGCACGAGAAGGCCGACGCGGTGGTCATCGACCTGGCGGGACCGGTGCCGTACGAACTCTCCGGACCGGCCCTGTTCGCGCTCGCCGAGGGCCGCACCAGCACCGACCCGCTCGACGACCCCGCCGTCGTGGCCGCGGTGAAAGAGGTGGTCGCCGCCGAGACCTCCGTACTGAGGGCGCATCTCGGTCCGGGGGACGCCGACGGCACCCTGGCGCTCGTGCTGCTCCCGGACGCCGCTCCTGCGGACGCGGTACGGCGGGTCGCGGGCGCGCTGGCGGCGGACGACGTGCTGAGGGCCCGCCTGGTGCGCGGTCTCGACCTGGCACTGCTGCCGGCCGGTGCCTCACCCCCGGGCGAGCCCCTGTTCGTGCGCGATCAGCCGTAGACCGGCCACGGATCCGCCGTGGATCCGCCGCGGACCGGCCCTGGAGCGGTGGATCAGCCGTAGACCGGCCCCGTGTACTTCTCACCGGGGCCCTGGCCCGGCTCGTCCGGGACCAGCGATGCCTCGCGGAAGGCCAGCTGGAGCGACTTGAGCCCGTCCCGCAGCGGCGCCGCGTGGAAGGAGCTGATCTCCGTCGCGCTCGCGTCCATCAGCCCGGCCAGCGCGTGCACCAGCTTGCGGGCCTCGTCCAGGTCCTTGTGCGCGTCGCCGTCCTCCGTGAGACCGAGCTTCACCGCGGCGGCGCTCATCAGATTCACGGCGATCGTCACGATCACCTCGACGGCCGGGACCTCCGCGATGTCGCGGGTCATGGCGTCGAAGTCGGGAGAAGAGTCCTGGGGAGAGGGCGTGTCGCTCATGCCGCACACGATAGGCCCAGGGGTGCGGGCCGCCGTCGTCGCGGTCACCGGTGGTCACGTGCGCCCGGTGCGTACCCGGCGGTTAGCACCATCCCCGCCGTACTGCTAACCTTGTGTTACGACCGGTCGGACACGCGTGTGTCCGGCCCACAAGTGGAGGCTCCGTTCTCCCACCTGGCTGCCCCTCGGGGCGGCGGGTCACCGGTCAGGTGGCGCCCATCGTTCCGTACGGACGATGGAGCCGCCCGATGCGCGCCCCGCGGTTCGACGCGGCGGTGTTCCGGTATCTATGGAGCTCCTGCCTGTGTCCCGTTCGGGGCTATTTTTCTCCCCGCGGTTGGTCTGAAAACAGACGTTACGCGGCTGTCTGCCAGACAGTCGTGTGGTGCTACCGAGGAGGATCCATCAGCGCTGAGCCCCGCATTAACGACCGGATTCGTGTTCCCGAGGTCCGCCTTGTCGGCCCCAGCGGCGAGCAGGTCGGCATCGTGCCGCTTGCGAAGGCCCTGGAGCTCGCGCAGGAGTACGACCTGGACCTGGTCGAGGTCGCGGCGACCGCCCGTCCGCCCGTGTGCAAGCTCATGGATTACGGGAAGTTCAAGTACGAGTCGGCCATGAAGGCCCGTGAGGCGCGCAAGAACCAGGCGCACACGGTCATCAAGGAGATGAAGCTCCGGCCGAAGATCGACCCGCACGACTACGACACCAAAAAGGGTCACGTCGTCCGGTTCCTCAAGCAGGGTGACAAGGTCAAGATCACGATCATGTTCCGTGGTCGTGAGCAGTCCCGCCCGGAACTGGGCTTCAGGCTGCTCCAGCGTCTGGCTTCGGACGTCGAGGAGCTCGGCTTCATCGAGTCGAACCCGAAGCAGGACGGCCGGAACATGATCATGGTTCTGGGCCCGCACAAGAAGAAGACCGAAGCCATGGCCGAGGCCCGCGAGGCCCAGGCGGCCCGCAAGGCGGAGCGCCAGGGTTACGCGCCGGACGACCACGTGGACGAGTCCCCGGACGCCACGCAGGCTCGTGCGAACGCCGAAGCCGAAGCCGAGGCCGAGGCTCCGGCCGAATCGTCCTCCGACGCGTGACCCACGGGGTGGCCATCCAGGCTCCCCCGGGTTCCGCCCGGATAGTCCAGACAGAGAACTGACGCTCCCAGGAGCCGGTCCGACCGGCCGGGAGAGCCACTGACGAGGAGAGAACGGCGCTATGCCGAAGAACAAGACGCACAGCGGTGCCAGCAAGCGCTTCAAGATCACCGGCTCCGGCAAGGTGATGCGTGAGCGTGCCGGCAAGCGCCACCTGCTCGAGCACAAGTCGTCGCGAGTGACCCGACGCCTGTCCGGCGTCGTCGAGCTGGCCCCGGGCGACGCCAAGAAGATCAAGAAGCTTCTCGGCAAGTGACGTCGCGGCCCCCGGTGACGGGGGTGCGACGCCAGGACCGGGACCCAATTCGTTTCCGGGCCGGGTGAGCGGTGACTTACTCCCGCTGAACCCAGCCCCGCTACAAGGAGTTAACAAGTGGCACGCGTCAAGCGGGCAGTCAATGCCCACAAGAAGCGCCGGGCGATTCTCGAGCAGGCCAAGGGTTACCGCGGCCAGCGTTCACGCCTGTACCGCAAGGCCAAGGAGCAGGTCACTCACTCCCTGGTCTACAACTACAACGACCGCAAGAAGCGCAAGGGCGACTTCCGCCGGCTGTGGATCCAGCGGATCAACGCCGCCGCCCGCCAGAACGGCATGACGTACAACCGCCTCATCCAGGGTCTGAACGCCGCCAACATCGAGGTGGACCGCAAGATCCTGGCCGAGCTCGCGGTCAACGACGCCAACGCGTTCGCCGCGCTGGTCGAGGTCGCTCAGAAGGCGCTCCCGAGCGACGTCAACGCCCCGAAGGCCGCTGCCTGATCCCCTGCCGGATCACGGTCACGGATCACCGATCACGGACCGCAGCACTTCCCGCCGGACCCGCAGGCACCTCGCCTGCGGGTCCGGCGCGTTCCACCCCCGTAACGGAGCACGTACGCCACACCCCGCCACGCGCGCGTACGTCCGCACGAGAAGCGAGCCGCCGCCCATGGGCACCCCCGAGCTGATCTCTCCGCGTTCCCCGCGTGTCACCGCCGCCCGGCGGCTCGTCAGACGGGCCTTCCGCGGCAAGGAGCGCCGGTTCATCGCCGAGGGCCCGCAGGCCGTACGCGAGGCGGTCGGGCACCGGGGCGACGACGGTGCCCCGACGCTGATCGAGCTGTTCACCACCGTCGAGGCCGCCGAGCGGTACGCCGACATCGTCGACGCCGCCCGCGCCGCCGGGGCGCAGGTGCACTACGCGGACGCCGACGTCGTCGCCGACGTCTCCCAGACCGTCACCCCGCAGGGCCTGCTCGGCGTCTGCCGCTTCCTGGACTCGCCGTTCGAGTCCATCCTGCGCGCGCGCCCCCGCCTCGTCGCCGTACTCGCGCACGTACGCGACCCCGGCAACGCGGGCACCGTGCTGCGCTGCGCCGACGCGGCGGGCGCCGACGCCGTCGTCCTCACCGACGCGTCCGTCGACCTCTACAACCCCAAGTCGGTCCGGGCGTCGGTCGGTTCGCTCTTCCATCTCCCCGTAGCCGTCGGCGTCCCCGTCGAAGAGGCCGTGGCGGGTCTGCGGGGTGCGGGTGTCCGGGTCCTGGCCGCCGACGGGGCGGGCGACGACGACCTCGACGACGAGCTGGACGCGGGCACCATGGGCGGCCCGACCGCCTGGATCTTCGGTAACGAGGCGTGGGGGCTGCCGGCCGAGACCAGGGCCCTGGCGGACGCCGTCGTACGTGTGCCGATCCACGGAAGGGCCGAGAGTCTGAACCTGGCGACCGCCGCGGCCGTATGTCTCTACGCCTCGGCTCGGGCGCAGCGTGTCCGCACTGCGAGCTGAGGGGGACCGCGCAGTCACCTTGAGCGATGAGAGCTAGTAGGGTGACGGACAAGTCGGGGGCCCACTGTGCTCTTCGGAAGAGGTGGGATGCGGGCATGACGGTCGGGGCGAGCGGGTCGGCCATCACACGGGGACCCGTCAGGCCGGATCCCGGCGAATCCGTCCCCGACGGTCCGGGTGGCCACGAATGGAACCTCGGACAGGACGTCGGGATCGATCCCGACGACCTCCCCGACGGTCTCGTCGTCGCCGACGAGACGGGCCGCGTGATCTGCTTCAACGCCGCCGCCGCCCGGATCACCGCCGTCGCGGCCACCGAGGCCGTCGGCAGCCCGCTGGAGCACGCGCTGCCCCTCGAAGACCTCGAAGGCCGCCGCTGGTGGGCGCTCACCGATCCCTACGGCGGTCTCCTCACCCGCTTCGGCCAGCCCGAGCGCAATCTGCTGCTGCCCGGCGGCCGTGAGGTCCTGGTCTCCGCCCGTTACGTGCGCGCGTACCCCCAGGGGCCCGTACGCAGGCTCGTCATCAGCATCCGCGGCACCGAGGCCCGGCGCCGTACCGAACGCAGCCACGCCGAGCTGATCGCGACCGTCGCGCACGAGCTGCGCTCCCCGCTCACGTCCGTGAAGGGCTTCACCGCGACGCTGCTCGCCAAGTGGGAACGGTTCACCGACGACCAGAAGCGGCTCATGCTGGAGACCGTCGACGCCGACGCCAACCGCGTCACCCGGCTGATCGCCGAGCTGCTCGACATCTCCCGCATCGACTCCGGCCGTCTTGAGGTGCGCCGCCAGCCGGTCGACATCGGCACCGCGGTCGGACGCCACATCCAGTCCATCACCGCGTCCGGCCAGTCACCCGACCGTTTCCTCGTACGGATCCAGCAGCCGCTGCCCGCCCTGTGGGCCGACCCCGACAAGATCGACCAGATACTCGGCAACCTGCTGGAAAACGCGGTGCGCCACGGCGAGGGAACCGTCACCATCGAGGTGGCACCCGCCCAGGTCAAACATGTCGAGTACGCGCACGCGGAACACGCGAACGCGGAGCACACCCACGCCGACGGCGGCGCGAAAGGAACAGCGGTCACCGTGAGCGACGAAGGTCCCGGCATCCCCGAGGAGTCGATGGGCCGCGTCTTCACCCGCTTCTGGCGGGGGAGCAAGCGCGGGGGCACGGGCCTGGGCCTGTACATCGTCAAGGGCATCGTGGAGGCGCACGGCGGGACGATCACCGTCGGCCGCGGACCCGGCGGCGGGGCACAGTTCCGATTCATCCTGCCCGTCGGCGCCCCGGCCTATCTGAAATAGGCTTCGTCACGAAGTGTGAGGCAGGCGGTGGTGGGTGACGGGCGGGCCTGACAGCCCACGGGCTCCTTCACTCCGTACGGCCTTTAGACTCGACCCTTGGCACCTTTGCGCCCTCGGCCATCGAGCGGGGTCGTTTTCGCCTAGGCCCCGTCCGGTCGATCAGCCGCAGGCCCGCGGCTGATGCGCGGGATACCGACCGGACAGGACCCAACCAACCGGAAGTACGGGAAGAGATGTCGGCACCCAACAAGTCGTACGACCCAGTCGAGGTCGAGGCGCTGAAACCGGAAGAGATCGAGCGCATGCGGGACGAGGCGCTCGCCGCCTTCGCCGCCGCGGGCGACCTCGACGCGCTCGCTCACGCGAAGACGGCGCACGCCGGCGGCACCTCGCCCCTCTCGCTCGCCAACCGCGAGATCGGCGCGCTGCCGCCGCAGGCCAAGGCCGAGGCGGGCAAGCGCGTGGGCCAGGCCCGCGGCGCCGTGAACAAGGCGTTCGCCGCCCGGCAGGTGGAGCTGGAGGCCGAGCGTGACACGCGGGTGCTGGTCGAGGAGGCGGTGGACGTCACACTGCCCTACGACCGCGTTCCCGCCGGCGCCCGGCACCCGCTCACCACCCTGATGGAGCGCATCGCCGACATCTTCACGGCCATGGGCTACGCCGTGGCGGACGGCCCCGAGGTCGAGGCGGAGTGGTTCAACTTCGACGCCCTGAACTTCGTGCCCGACCACCCGGCCCGCCAGATGCAGGACACCTTCTTCGTCCAGGGCCCGAAGGGCACGGCCGACGACGAGTCCGGAGTGGTGCTGCGCACGCACACCTCGCCGGTCCAGGCGCGCGCCCTGCTCGACCGTGAGCCGCCCGTCTATGTCATCTGTCCGGGGCGCGTCTACCGCACGGACGAACTGGACGCCACCCACACCCCGGTCTTCCACCAGGTCGAGCTGCTCGCCGTGGACGAGGGCCTCACCATGGCCGACCTCAAGGGCACCCTCGACCACATGGTCCAGGAGCTGTTCGGCGGCGAGGGCATGAAGACCCGGCTGCGGCCGAACTTCTTCCCCTTCACCGAGCCGTCCGCCGAGATGGACATGGTCTGTTACGTGTGCCGCGGCGAGTCCGTCGGCAACCCGGACCGGCCCTGCCGCACTTGCGGCAGCGAGGGCTGGATCGAGCTGGGCGGCTGCGGCATGGTCAACCCGAAGGTGCTCGTCGCCTGCGGTGTGGACCCCGAGAAGTACAGCGGATTCGCCTTCGGGTTCGGAATCGAGCGGATGCTGATGTTCCGCCACAACGTCGAGGACATGCGAGACATGGTCGAGGGTGACGTCCGGTTCACCCGGCCGTTCGGGATGGAGATCTGATGCGCGTCCCGCTTTCCTGGCTGCGGGAGTACGTCGACCTGCCGGCCACCGAGACAGGCCGCGACGTGCAGGCCAAGCTCGTCCCCGCCGGTCTCGAGGTCGAGACGGTCGAACAGCTCGGCGCGGGCCTCAAGGGCCCCCTCGTCGTCGGCAAGGTCCTCACGATCGAGGAACTGACCGAGTTCAAGAAGCCCATCCGTTTCTGCACGCTCGATGTCGGCGACGCCAACGGCACCGGTGAGCCGCAGGAAGTCATCTGCGGCGCGCGGAACTTCGCCGTCGGTGACAAGGTCGTCGTGGTCCTGCCCGGCGCCGTGCTGGCCGGCGGGTTCGAGATCTCCGCCCGCAAGACGTACGGCAGGACCTCGCACGGCATGATCTGCTCCAGCGGTGAGCTGGGCATGGGCGACGACGGCAGCGGCGGCATCGTCGTCCTGCCGCCGGAGTACGAGGTCGGCACCGACGCCGTCGAGCTGCTCCAGCTCGTCGACGAGGTCCTCGACATCGCCGTCACGCCCGACCGCGGCTACTGCCTGTCGATGCGCGGCGTCGCCCGCGAGACCGCCACCGCGTACGGGCTCCCGCTGCGCGACCCGGCGCTGCTCGACGTGCCCGCGCCGAACTCGTACGGCCACCGCGTGGAGATCGCCGACCCCGTCGGCTGCGACCACTTCACCGCGCGTACGGTCACCGGGCTCGACCCGGAGGCGCGCTCGCCGATCTGGCTCAAGCGCCGGCTCCAGAAGGCCGGGATGCGGCCGATCTCGCTGGCCGTCGACATCACCAACTACGTGATGCTGGAGATCGGCCAGCCGCTGCACGCGTACGACCGCAACCGGGTCAACGGCGCGATCGGCGTCCGGCGTGCCGAGCAGGGCGAGGAACTGACCACGCTCGACGGCGTCAAGCGCGTCCTGGACGCGGCCGACCTCGTCATCACCGACGACCGCGGGCCGATCGGCCTCGCCGGGGTGATGGGCGGCGCCGACACCGAGATCGCCGACGGCGAGATCGTGGCGAGCCCGCTGTCCACGTCCGCCGCCGAACGCGCGGCGCGCGGCACCACCGAGGTCGTCATCGAGGCGGCGCACTTCGACCCGATCTCGATCGCCCGCACCGCGCGCCGGCACAAGCTGCCCTCCGAGGCGTCCAGGCGCTTCGAGCGCGGTGTCGACCCGCACGCCTCGTCGGCCGCCGCGCAGCGGACCGTCGATCTGCTGGTGCTGCTCGCGGGCGGCTCGGCGGAGGCCGGCGTCACCGAGGTCGTCGCCCCGTCCGGGCCGCACACCATCACGATGGCCGCCGACCACCCCGACCGGGTGGCCGGTCTCGCGTACGGCAGGGAGACCGTCGTCCGCAGGCTCCAGCAGGTCGGCTGCGACGTCCGGGGACAGGACGAGCTGATCGTCACCGTCCCGAGCTGGCGCTCCGACCTGCGCGAGATCAACGACCTCGCCGAAGAGGTCATCCGGCTGGAGGGGTACGAGAATCTGCCCTCCACACTGCCCCGGCCGCCGGCCGGGCGCGGGCTCACGGAGCGGCAGCGGCTGCACCGCAGGGTCGGCCGCGCGCTGGCGGGCGCGGGCTATGTCGAGGTGCTGAACTACCCGTTCGTCGGTACGGCGCAGCTCGACCAGCTCCAACTGCCCGCCGACGACGACCGTCGCCGTACGGTCACGCTCGTCAACCCGCTCGCGGACACCGAGCCCGAGATGCGCACGACACTGCTGCCGGGTCTCTTCGGCGCGCTGCGCCGTAACGACGGCCGTGGCTCGCACGATCTGGCGCTCTACGAGACGGGCCTGGTCTTCCGGCCCACGGGCGAGGAGAAGGTGCCGCCCCGGCTGCCCGTCGACCGGCGTCCCTCGCCCGAGGAACTGGCGACGCTCGACGCCGCGCTGCCCCGGCAGCCGCGCCGCGCGGCCGTCGTCCTCGCCGGCGCGCGTGAGCGGGCCGGCTGGTGGGGCGCGGGCCGTCCCACCGACTGGGCGGACGCCGTCGAGGCGGCCCGTACGGTCGCCGCCGAGGCGGGCGTCGAGCTGACGGTCGAGGCCGATCAGCACGCGCCGTGGCACCCGGGCCGCTGCGCGGCGCTGTACGCCACGGTGGACGGGGAGCGCACCCTCGTCGGCCACGCCGGTGAGGTGCACCCGCGCGTCATCAAGGCGTACGGCCTGCCGGAGCGCGCCTGCGCCATGGAGCTCGAACTGGATCTCGTGGAGCGGGCCGGCACGGGCGCGCTGCGGGCGCCGCGGATCTCGACCTTCCCCGTCGCCACACAGGACGTGGCGCTGGTGGTGGCCGAGGACGTACCGGCCGCCGATGTGCAGCGGGCGCTCGGCGAGGGTGCGGGTGAACTGCTCGAATCGGTGCGGCTGTTCGACGTGTTCACCGGTGAGCAGCTGGGTGAGGGGCGGAAGTCCCTGGCGTACGCCCTGCGCTTCCGCGCCGCCGACCGGACGCTGACCGTGGACGAGGCGTCCGCCGCGCGTGACGCCGCGGTGGCGCTGGCGGCCGAGCGCACCGGGGCGGTGCTGCGCGGGGCGTGAGCCGCGCCCGTACGGGAGTGAACGGCCGTGGGGCGCTGCCGGACTCAGGTCCGGCGGCGCCCCACGGCCGATTCCGCCCTGTACGGGAGTCCCGACGATGTGGGTGGGGCGGATCGAGCACGCCGCCACGTCGCCGGTGGGAACCGTCGCGGATACCGGCGCAGGCCGGGGGGACGAACACTGCGCCGTATCCGCCTCGCAACTTCTACGCGGCCGGTGCGCCGCCCGCCCCGCCGCGGAGTGTCGGGCAGGTAGGCGGGACGGACGACGCCGGGTGGGCCGCCGTACCGCACGAGGGGGAGTGCGACGGCCTGGCCGCTCCTTGCGAGACGACCAAGTCAACAGCCACCCGGCCGGACGCGGCAGGGCGCACAACGGCCGGATCCGGGCATTACGTTCACACCCCGTGCGATGTCCCGCTCCACTACGCTGTGGCTGCCGAGCCCACGGAGGGCCACATGCAGCCCAACACACTGCTGGATTCACTGATCGACGAGGCGCGGATGTCCCACGCCGGGTTCGCCGCCCGGGTCAACAGGGCCGGACAGTCGCGCGGACTCGGCCTTCGGTACGAACACACCTCTGTGCTGCGGTGGTTGAGAGGCCAGCGACCGCGCGGCCAGGTGCCCGACCTGATCTGCCAGGTGCTGGGCGAACGGCTGGGACGCACCCTCACGCTCGACGACATCGGCCTCGGTGTGACCCCCGACGTGCCGAGCCGCGACGCCACCCTGTCGGTCTTCGTGGAGCGGGCCACCGCGCTGTGGCGCTCCGACCAGCAGCAGCGCGGCCATGTCGTGGCGGCGCCCGCCGTGACCGGTACCCATGCCGTGATGCCGGTCTGGGAGTGGGAGAACCCGCCGGAGGACGCGGACGTCTCGCGCAGCGGCCACAGCCGCGTCGGCCCGGCGGACATCGAACTGCTGCGGACGGCCAGGGCGCACTACGAGCTGATGTATCGCAGGGCGGGCGGCCTCGCCACCCACGCGCGGATCGTGGGGTTCCTCAACGCCGAGACGGCGCCCCTGCTGCGCGGCGGCTACAGCGACGCGACGGGGCGCCAACTGCACCGTGCCACGGGCGGATTGGTGGCGGTGGCCGGGATCTGCGCGTACGACTCCGACGCGCAGGGTCTCGCCCAGCGCTACTTCCACCAGGCGCTTCGGCTGGCGAAGGCCAGCGGGGACACGTGGCTCGGCGCGTACGCCATCGCGCTGCTCGTCAACCAGTCGCTGTTCATGGGGGAGTACCGGCAGGCCGTGGCCTTCGCCGAGGCGGCGCTGCGTACGGCGGGACGGGCGATCACCCCGGCGCTGGCCGCCGATCTGTACGCGATGCAGGCCAAGTCGTACGCCCTGCTCGGCGACGGGCGCGCGGCGCGGGAGTGCATCGGACGGGCGGAGACCGAGGCGGGCCGGATCAGGCCGGGCCAGGAGCCGGACGAGACGGGTTATGTCGAGCCGGGCCTGGTCAATGTGCAGGTGGCCGAGGCGCTGCTCAGCCTCGGTGAGCTTTCGGCCGCACGGACGCACGCCGCCGAGGCGGTGGGCGCCCCGGCGCACGACCGGGGGCGGGTGCACCGGCTCGCGATGCTCAGCCAGATCGAGCTGCGGCAGGGCGAGCCGGACCGGGCCGCCCGTACCGCGCGGGAGATGGCCGAGCGCGCCCGGGGGATGGAGTCGCTGCGGCTCAGGGACCGGATGGGTGTGGTGCGGCTGGGGCTGATGGAGTGCGGCAGTGCGGACGCTACGGAAGCGGCCGGATTCATCGCACGGGCCCTGCGCGTTCCCCTGTGAGGAGGCGCCTACTGCCATATTGCCAACTCCCGATCGGAAGGTGGCAAAACCGTGCAGTGGGCGAACTTAAGCGAACAGACCGTGTATGAGAATCCCTGGTTCCAGGTGAATCTGGCGGATGTCGAACTCCCCGACGGCCGGCATCTGGACCACTTCCTCATCCGGCTCCGTCCGGTGGCCGTGGCGACGGCGGTCAACGAGGCCAACGAGGTGCTGATGATCTTCAGGCACCGCTTCATCACCGACAGCTGGGGCTGGGAACTCGCCGCGGGAGTCGTCGAGGACGGCGAGTCCGTCGAGACGGCGGCGGCGCGGGAGATGGAGGAGGAGACCGGGTGGCGGCCCGGCCGCCTCCGGCATCTGCTCACCGTCGAGCCGTCCAACGGACTGACCGACGCCAGACACCATCTCTACTGGTCGGACACGGCCACCTACACCGGCTACCCGGCGGACGACTTCGAGTCCTCACGCCGGGAGTGGATACCCCTCAAGCTCGTTCCCGACATGATCGCGCGGGGCGAGGTGCCGGCCGCCAACATGGCGGCCGGACTGCTGATGCTCCATCACCTGCGTCTGGGCGGCGGCGGGTAGCCGCACCGGTGGCCCGGAGCCACCGGCTCAGCCGTACGGGTAGAAGCCCGAGCCCGTCTTACGGCCCAGGCGCCCCGCGTCCACCATGCGCTGGAGCAGCGGGGGAGCGGCGTACAGCGGCTCCTTGTACTCCGCGTACATCGAGTCGGCGACCGAGGCCACGGTGTCCAGGCCGATCAGATCGGCGAGCTTGAGCGGGCCCATCGGGTGGGCGCAGCCCATCTCCATGCCGTTGTCGATGTCCTCACGGCTCGCGATGCCTGACTCGAACATCCGGATCGCCGACAGCAGATAAGGAATGAGAAGGGCGTTCACCACGAAACCGGACCGGTCCTGGGCGCGGATCGCGTGCTTTCCCAGCACGTCCTGGACGACGGCCTCGGCGCGCTTGACCGTGTCGTCGGACGTCGTCAGTGCCGGGATCAGCTCGACCAGCTGCTGGACCGGTGCCGGGTTGAAGAAGTGGATGCCGATGACCTGGTCGGGACGGGACGTCGCGACGGCCAGCTTGACCAGGGGAATGGAGGAGGTGTTGGACGACAGGATCGCGTCGGTGCGCGTCACGACCTGATCGAGGACCTGGAAGATCTCCGTCTTGACCTGCTCGTTCTCGACGACGGCCTCGATCACCAGATCGCGGTCGGCGAACTCCCCGAGGTCGGTGGTGAAGCTGAGCCTGTCGAGCGTCGCGTCGCGCTCCTCCTCGGTGATCTTGCCGCGTTCGGCGGCCTTCGAGAGGGAGTTGAAGAGGCGGGTGCGCCCTATCTCCAGAGCCTCGCCGGTGGTCTCGGCGACCATCACCTCAAGGCCGCTGCGGGCGCACACCTCCGCGATGCCTGCGCCCATCTGGCCGCAGCCCACCACTCCGACGCGTTCGATGTCGGTCACATCGTGCCCTTTCGCTGGTCCCTGTCCTGCGGGCCCCGTGTGATTCCGGTGCCCGCTTCGGCCCCCGACGTTACTCCGCGCAGGTGTGTGCACGGCGGGCCGGGGCGGGCATGCTGTGCGGCAACGTCAGTCCGAGATAACCGACGAGGGGTCAGTAAATGCGGCAAATCGGTAGAAGAGGGTTCGTGGCGGTCACGACGGGTGCCCTCACATCACTGGCGATGGCGGGCGACGCCGTCGCCACCACCGGAGCGGCGGGAACGACCGGAGCGGCGGGAACGACCGGAGCGGCGGCGGGCGCGGAGGGCGCCGCCGGGTCCGGTGGCCGTCACAGCGCGCGCAGTGAGCTGCGCGGGATGTGGCTCGCCACGGTCGTGAACCGCGACTGGCCGTCGAAGCCCGGACTGCCGGTGGCCGAACAGCGCGCCGAACTGCTGAAGTTCCTGGACACCGCGGTCGACCGGAAGCTGAACACCGTCGTCTTCCAGGTCCGGCCGACCGCCGACGCGCTGTGGCCCTCGCCGTTCGAGCCGTGGGCCGAGTGTCTGACCGGCGTACAGGGCAAGGATCCGGGCTGGGACCCGCTGGGTACGGCCGTCAAGGAGGCCCACAAGCGCGGTCTCGAACTGCACGCCTGGTTCAACCCGTACCGTGTGGCCAATCACACGGACCCCTCCAGGCTCATCCCGAGCCACCCGGCGCGCAAGCACCCGGAGTGGATCCTGCCGTACGGCGGAAAGCTGTACTACAACCCGGGCATCCCGGAGGTCAGGAAGTTCGTCCAGGACGCGATGCTCGACGCCGTACGGCGCTACGACATCGACGCCGTGCACTGGGACGACTACTTCTATCCGTACCCGGTCGCCGGTCAGGTCTTCGACGACGACGCCCAGTACGCGCGGTACGGCGGAAGCTTCCCCGACAAGGCCTCCTGGCGGCGTGACAACACCGACCGGCTGGTGCGCGAGACGGCGGACCGGATCAAGCAGATCAAGAAGCATGTCGCCTTCGGCATCAGCCCGTTCGGGGTGTGGCGCAACATCGCCACCGACCCGACCGGCTCCGACACCAAGGCCGGCGTGCAGACCTACGACGACCTGTACGCCGATACCAGGAAGTGGGTCAAGGAGGGTTGGATCGACTACATCACCCCGCAGGTCTACTGGAACATCGGGTTCGCCGCGGCCGACTACGCGAAGCTCGTCCCCTGGTGGAGTGAGGTGGTGAAGGGGACGGACGTCGACCTCTACATCGGCGAGGCCCTCTACAAGGCGGGCGACCCGGCCCAGCCCGCGCCGTGGCAGGACGTGGCGGAGGTCTCCCGCCATCTGACCTTCGCGAAGCAGTACCCCGAGGTGCGCGGACACTGCTACTTCTCCGCGCTGGAGTGCGTCCACGACAAGAACGGCGCGTTCGCGAAGGCGGTGGCCGACCACTACACGTCGCGGGTGCGCCCGCCTCGGCAGGGCTGACACCGGCCGCGCGGAGGGCCGCTGGAGCCTTGTCGGGGCGCGCCCTACGTGCGGACAACGCCTTACGCGCGGACAACGCCCTACGCACGAGCAACGCCTTACACGCGGACAACGCCTTACGTGCGGGCGCGCTGGGTGACCGCGATGCACAGCAGTACGGCGACGGCCGCCAGGGGAGCGGCCGTCGCCGGCCGCTCCCCGAGCAGCAGCACCGACCAGACCAGCGTCAACAGCGGTTGCGCGAGCTGAAGCTGGCTGGCCTTCTCGACCCCGATCGCGGCCATGCCCCGGTACCAGACGTAGAGACCGAGGAAGGACGACCCCGCCGCAACCCACACCAGGCCGGTCACGCCCTGAGCCGTCAGGCGCACCGGCTCGAAGGACAGGGCGACGGCCGAGACCACCAGATTGAGCGGCAGACACGCGACCAGCGCCCAGCCGATCACGTGCCAGCCCGGCATCACCCGCGCCAGCCTGCCGCCCTCCGTATAGCCGGCCGCGCACACCAGCAGCGCGCCGAACAGATACAGATCACCGGTCGAGACGGTCCCGCCGCTCTGCTGGAGCGTGAAGGCGATCACGACGGCCGCGCCCGCGACGGCCGCGCACCAGAACAGGCCGGACGGGCGCCTGCCGGTACGCAGCGCCGAGAACGCGGCGGTACTCAGCGGCAGCAGCCCGACCACCACGGCGGCGTGCGCTGTGGTCGACGTCCCGAGGGCCAGTGTCGTCAGCATCGGGAAGCCCAGGACCACACCCGAGGCCACCACGGCGAACGCGCCCCAGTGCCGCCGCTCCGGGAGCGGCACGCGCAGCGCCAGCAGGAAGCCTCCCGCGATCAGCGCGGCGAGCACACCGCGCATCGCGACCAGCGACCAGGGACCGAAGCTCTCCAGCCCCCAGACCGTCGCCGGGAAGGTGAGCGAGAAGGCGAGGACGCCCGCCGCCGCGAGGAGGGTGCCGCCGGTGACCGCTACCGGGGCCGTACGAGTAGCGCTATCCTGTGCTGTCATGCAAGAGCGTAGCAGTGTGGCCGAGTTGGCGGGATCTCTACGAGCGGAGCTGAACCGCTACTCACCAGGTGGAAAGCTGCCGTCCAGCAGGGAGCTGGTCGAACGGCACCGGGTCTCCCCGGTCACCGTCTCCCGGGCGCTGGCCCAGCTCTCCGCCGAGGGCCTCGTCGTCACCCGTCCCGGCGCCGGATCCTTCCGCGCACAGGCGAGCCCCGGCACACCGCGGGCCGGGGACACCTCCTGGCAGGAGGTCGCCCTCAGCGCCGACGCCGCCACCGAACTCGTCCCGCGCAGCGTCGACTCCTCCGCCGTGCTGGCCACCCTCGCCGTGCCGCCGGCCGGAGTGATCGAGTTCAACGGCGGCTACCTCCACTCCTCCCTCCAGCCCGAACAGGCCATGGCCGCCGCCCTGGCGCGCGCCGGCCGCCGCCCCGGCGCGTGGAGCCGCCCGCCCGCCGACGGACTGCCCGAACTCCGCGAGTGGTTCGCCCGCGACATCGGCGACACCTGGACGGCCGCCGAGGTGCTCGTCACCTCCGGCGGCCAGAGCGCCCTCACCACCGCCCTGCGCGCACTCGCCCCGCCCTGCGCGCCCGTCCTCGTGGAATCACCCACCTATCCGGGCATGCTCGCCATCGCACGAGCCGCCGGACTGCGGCCCGTCCCCGTACCGGTGGACCCCGAGGGCGTGCGCCCCGAGCTCCTCGCCGCCGCCTTCCGCGCCACCGGCGCACGGGTCTTCGTCTGCCAGCCCCTCATCCAGAACCCCACCGGAGCGGTCCTCTCGGCGGCGCGCCGACCCGAGGTGCTGCGCATCGCACGCGAGGCCGGCGCCTTCGTCGTGGAGGACGACTTCGTACGCCGCCTCATCCACGAGGACGCGGGCCCGCTGCCCGGCCCCCTCGCCGCCGACGACCACGACGGAGTCGTCGTACACGTCTGCTCCCTCACCAAGGCGACCTCGCCCAGCTTCCGCGTCGGGGTGCTGGCCGCCCGGGGCCCGGTGCTCGAACGGCTCCGCGCCATCCACGTCGTCGACTGCTTCTTCGTCGCCCGCCCCCTCCAGGAAGCGGCACTCGAACTGGTCGGCTCACCCGCCTGGAACCGCCATCTGCGGTTCATCTCAAGGGAGTTGCGGGACCGCAGGACCGCCATGACCACCGCCGTCCGCCGACAGCTCCCCGAACTGGCCCTGCCGTACGTCCCGCCGGGCGGCTATCACCTCTGGCTGCGCCTGCCCGACGGCACCGACGAACAGGCCCTGGTCTCCGCCGCGCTGCGCGCGGGCGTCGCCGTCACGCCCGGCCGTCCCTACTTCTGCGCCGAACCCTCCGCGGGCCACCTGCGGTTGAGCTACGCGGCCGTCGCGGGACCGCAGGAGATCGCCGACGGCGTGCGGCGGCTCCGTACCGCCTGCGACGAGGTGCTGGGACGAGGCGCCGCGACGCGGTCTCAGCCGGCGTGAAGGATCCGGAAGCGATCAGGATCCGCCGGATCCCGGTCGACGACCTGGACCGGCGCCCAAGCCCATTGCCACCCGCTGACGCCCGGCGTGCGGGAGAACCGGATCTGCCCACGGGTGCCTTCGACCGCGACGCGCGACCAGGACGCGGCGATGCCCGCCCGGTCAGCGCCGTGGGAACGCAGCACATCGGCGAGGACGGCGATCGTGTCGTAGCCCTCGAAGGCGACGAAGGAGGGCGCTTCGGCCAGCCGGTCGCGGAGGGCCGTCCCGACCCGTACACCAAGCGGGCCGAGGCGCTCGGGCAGGTAGCGCAGGAACGGGATCGCGGCGCCGTCGCCGCCCAGCGCCGCCGCCCATTCGGCGAACTCCGGTTGCCCGGCCGGGGCACCGATCATGGTCTCGGAGAGGCGCGGGTCGCGGCGGACGGCCCTGACGATCGACACGGCCGGCTCCGGGTGGCCGATCAGAAGGAGGAGGGCGGTGGCGCGACCGCCGACGAGTTCGTCGCACACGGCCGTGGGGTCGAGGGCGCTCATGTCGAGTTCGACGACGGTGCCGCCGCGTGAGACGAGGTGGTCCCGCAGAATCCGGGTGCCGGACGCCCAATAGAGACTCGGCGCGATGGCCACGGCGATGCGGCGGTGGCCCGCGCCGAGGAGGAAGTCGGCGTAGATCCGCCAGCCGTGGGACTGCGGCGGGGGGAGACGCGCCACCCGGTCCGTCGGGTGCTCGGTGAGCGCGTCGAGAACCGCCGACGAGCAGAGGAACGGCAGTCCGAGGGCGTCGGCCCTGGTGGCGGCGGCGCGGGCGACGACGCTGTGATATTCCCCGGCCAGGGCTGCCACGCCCAGCCGGGCCAGTTCGTCCACGGCAGCCTCGGCCCTCCGCGGATCGGCCGCGGTGTCCCTGACCACCAGTTCGAGTGGTTTTCCGGCGATCCCGCCGGCGTCGTTGACTTCGCGAACGGCCAACTCCATCCCGGCGAGCAGGTGTCGGCCCGCCTCGGCCCAGCCGGGCCGGGTCAGCGGGACGAGAGCGCCGATCCGGACGGACGACCCGTCGGTCCGCGCCACCGGGGATGACGATGGTGGTGTACTCATGCGGCGGCGTCTCCCGTGTGACGATTCGGTCGCGGATTGCACGGATCGCCCGGATCGCGCAGTGGCGACGCACGGCGGGCGCACCTGGTGACCATGCCGGACATTGCATCCAGGGGCGTCACCGACGGGCAACCGAATATTGGTCGGCGTCGGTGTCTGCGTCGGTGTAGGTGTCTGCGGTTGGCGGTCGGCGGGGTCGGGTGGACACCGAGCCGATGTCCCGATGGTGGCACCCGCCACTGACAACGGGTCCGCCACCTGGCAGCCTTCAGCCATGACCGAGACGACGACCTCCGCCGCGTACGACATCTCGACCGACCCCGCACGCCTCGACGCGGAGCGGATCCACCGCTGGCTGTCGACGGACGCGTACTGGGCGCTCGGCCGGGGACGCGACGTCCAGGACAGGGCGATCGCCGGATCGCTCAACTTCGGCGTCTACGACACCGCCTCGGGCGAACAGGTCGCGTACGCCCGCGTCGTCACCGACCACGCCACCTTCGCCTGGCTCTGCGACGTGTACGTCGACCCCGTCGCCCGCGGCAAGGGACTCGGCACCGAACTGGTCGTCGCCGCACGCGACCACTTCGCCCCGCTGGGACTGCGCCGGATGATGCTGGCCACGGAGGATGCCCACGGCGTCTACGAGAAGGTGGGGTTCAAGTCGCTCGAAAACCCCTTGATGTGGATGACTCTGGACCTTCAGTCCCCCTCTTGACCTGTGCGGCTTTCGGGCTCACGATCCCGGCATGAGTGTTCGGGTCACGTTGGTCGCCGCCGCGCGCAGCTCAGCCCCACTTGCCGAGCGTTTCGACGACGACCGTCCCCTCGACCAGGCCGGCTGGCACGAGGTGCAGCTCGTCGCGCACGCGCTCGTGCCGCTGGCCGCCGCCGATCTGCGCTACTGCTCGCCCACCGCGCGCAGCCGCGCCACCGGGGCGGCTCTCGGCTACGCGCCCCTCGTCCAGCCGGCCCTCAGGGACTGCGACATGGGCCGCTGGCGCGGCTGCACCTTCGCGGACGTCGCCGCCCGTGAACCGGCCGCCGTGGACGCGTGGCTCGCCGACCCGCGCGCGGCCCCGCACGGCGGAGAGCCGTTGCTGGCGTTCATCTCCCGGATAGGGGGCTGGCTGGACACGCGGCCCGCCGACGACATCGGCGCCATCGTCGCCGTCGCCGAACCGGCGGTCATCAGGGCGGCGCTCGTCTACGCCCTGCACGCCCCAGCTCCGACCTTCTGGAACGTGGACGTCCGCCCGCTGTCCACGGTCACTCTGATGGGCGGCCCCGGCCGCTGGAGCCTGCGCCTCGACGCCCGCGTCTGACACCTGATCCCCGTGTGGGACCGCACGGATGACCAGGGGATGACCAGGCCCGGAGTCGGCAGGTCGACACTCCGCCGCGCCCTCGGCCGGCATGCCGCCGAATCGGGCGCGACCGTGGACCACTTCGAGGAAGCCGACATCCTCGGCCGGCCACCGAGTCCACCCGCGACCACGTCGCACGGTCCCGCGCCGAAGGCGTGGACGTACGCCGGGCGTGGACGTCGGATGTGGACGCCGGGCGGCGCGGCGCGGTGCGGGCGGAGCGGTACGTACGGGAGAACCTGCCCGGGCTGTGAGCCGCCCGGCCGCGTCCCCCGCCGTCTGTTCCGCCCGGCCGCGTGCCGCGCCGTCTGTTCCGCCCGCCCCGGCGAACCGCTCAGCCGGCCGTCGCGAACGCGTCCACGCCCGTGAGTTCGGCGGAGAGCGTCCAGAGCCGCGCCGCCTGCTCCGGGTCCGTCGCGTACGTGCGTACGCCGCCCTTGGAGTCGGCCTCGTCGGCGGTTTCGGCGATGTCGCAGTCCTCGCAGTACACACCGCCCGCGCCCGCCAACTGAGGCGAGGTCGCCGCCCACACCTGTGTGGCGGCGCCCTGCTCGGGGGTCTTGAACGAGGTGTTCAGCGGGTTGCCCTCCTCGTCGATCCACCCGAAGGCGACCATCTCCTCCTTGGGAAGGTGACGCTGGAGCGGCGTGAGGATGCCACCGGGGTGCAGCGAGAAGGCCCGTACGCCGGCGTCCTTGCCGAGCGCGTCGAGACGCACGGCGAACAGCACGTTGGCGGTCTTCGCCTGGCCGTACGCCTGCCACTTGTCGTAACCCCGCTCGAACCGCACGTCGTCCCAGCGAATGGGGGAGTGGCGGTGGCCGCCCGAGGACACCGAGACGACACGCGCGCCGCCGGGCTCGATCGCGGGCCAGAGGCGGTTGACGAGCGCGTAGTGGCCGAGGTGGTTCGTCGCGAACTGGGCCTCCCAGCCCGGTCCGACGCGGGTCTCCGGGCACGCCATGATCCCGGCGTTGTTGATCATGATGTCGATGCCGCGTCCGGAGGCGAGGAACCTCTCGGCGAAGGCCCGGACGCTGTCCAGGTCACCGAGGTCCAACTCGTCGACCTCGACCTTTCCCGCCGCTCCCTCGATCCCCGCGAGGGCTTCCTTTGCGACGGCGGGCCGCCTGGCGGGCACCACCACGTGGGCGCCCGCGTGAGCCAGCGCGCGTGTCGTCTCCAGCCCCAGGCCCGAGTAACCGCCCGTGACGACCGCGAGCTTCCCGCCGAGGTCCACACCCCGCAGAACCTCCTCGGCGGTGCTCGCCGCTCCGAAGCCTGAACCGATCTTGTGCTGAGGAGTAGTCATGATGCGACGGTACGTATTGGAGTGTTCTCGAAGTCAAGCGCTCACTCCTGGGGGTGCGCCGGACCGCCCGGGCGTTCGTCCATCGGGTGTTCGTTCGTCCGGCGGCGCAGGAAGTCGCGCTCGGCGGTGGTGAGCCCGCCCAGCAGCCGCAGGGTCAGGGCGACGCGGGCAGCGGGGGCGAGTGCGGGATGGCAGCAGGTGAAGATCAGCCGGAGCCGGTCGTCGCGCACGGGGCCCTCCTCGGCCGGTTCGTCGGGGGCGTGCAGGAGCGCGGCCTGCGCGTATCGGTCCGCGCGGGAGGCTTCCCTGCGGAGCCGGTCGACGGCCTTGTGACGCGCCGTGGTGATGATCCAGCCGGCCGGGCTCGGCGGAAGTCCGGTGGCGGGCCAGTGCTGGAGCGCCGCGGCGAACGCGTCCTGGACCGCCTCCTCGGCGACGTCGATGTCGCCGAAGACGCGGACCAGGACGGACACCGCCCGGCCGTACTCCGTACGGAAGGCGCGTCCGATCTCGGACCGGGAGAGCGCCTCCGTCGCCGACGCGGCCGGGGAGCCGTCCCGGGAGCCGTCCGGGGTATCGGGCATCAGCCGTCGGTCTCGCCGAAGAACGGCCGCACCTCGATGGGGAGCGTCGTCGCCCGCGTGGCCTTGGCGCCCCATGCGAGCGCCGCGTCCAGATCGGGCGCCCGCACGACGCAGATTCCGCCGAGGAACTCCTTGCTCTCGGTGTACGGCCCGTCGGTCATGAGCACGTCGCCGCCCTTGACCCGTACGACGGTGGCGGTGCTCGGTGAGTGCAGCCCGCCGGCGAAGACCCAGGCGCCCGCGGCCTTCAGCTCCTCGTGGAACGCTTCGAGGTCGCGGGTGATCTCGGCCAGCTTCTCGGGGGCGGGCGGCTCCCCGACGGGCTGGATCACGCTGAGCAGATACTGCTTCATTTCTGGTTCCTCCTCGGTGCGGGGGCGGTGCCGGTGCCGACGTGGGTGTCGGTTGTCGTGCCGGCCTCTCACCGTCCATACGAACGGGCCCCGCGCGGATCGACACGCGGAGGAGATCCGGCCGGATATTTCTCGGTTCCGGCCCCCCGGAGCGACGGACACGGGCCTCCCCCCGTCCGGGAGGTGTCCGTATCTGTGGGTCATCCGGCCCTGTGGCCATGGCACACCGGTCCGTGGCTCAGGAGACTGGAGAGGACCAGCGACCCGAAGGACCAGGTGATGACGATGACCGACGACCTCTCCGTACCGGCGGGCGTGCCCGTACCCGACACGAAGCTCGCGCGGGCGGCGACCGAGCTCGTACGCGACACCGTGAGCGAGCTGATCTACGACCACTCGCGCCGCGTCTACTTCTTCGGCAGCCTCCAGGGGCGCAACCGGGACCTCGGCTTCGACCCCGAACTCCTCTACATCGGGGCCATGTTCCACGATCTGGGCCTGGGCGAGCCCTTCCACGGCAGCGGGCGGCGCTTCGAGGTGGACAGCGCCGACGAGGCGCGCCGCTTCCTCCGGGCGCACCAGGTGCCCGAGGACAGCATCCGGCGGGTGTGGACCGCCATCGCCCTGCACACGACCCCGGGCGTGCCCGAGTTCATGGAGCCGGAGGTGGCGCTGGTGACGGCGGGCGTCGAGTACGACGTCCTCGGTATCGGCTACCACGACATCAGCGAGGACGACCGGGCCGACATCGTCGCTCTGCACCCGCGTCCCGGCTTCAAGCAGCGCATTCTGGGCGCGTTCACGGACGGAGTCCGGCACAAGCCGGAGACCACCTTCGGCAACGTCAAGGCCGATGTACTCGCCCACTACGTGCCCGGCTTCGAGCGCGGCGACTTCGTGCGTACGATCCTGAACTCTCCGTGGCCCGAATGACCGCCGCCGACTCCGCTTCCGCTTCCGCCCCCGGCCCCGTCCCCGCGCCCGCCGTCGTGGCCGTGGTCGCCTTCGACGGGGTGCAGCTCCTCGATGTGACGGGCCCCGCCGAGGTGTTCACCACGGCCAACATGTTCGGCGCGCGATACGACGTACGGATCGTTTCCCCGGACGGCGCGGACGTGACCACGTCCTCGGGGTTGCGGATCGGCGTGGACGGCGGCCTGCCGACGCTGCCCGCCCGGCTGCACACGCTTGTGGTGCCCGGCCGGAGCGACTGGCGGCGCGCGGTCGCCGACCGGCTGCTCATCGCGCTCGTCGGCGAACTGCTGGGCCGCGCACGGCGGATCACCTCGGTGTGCGCCGGCGCGTTCGTCCTGGCGGAGACGGGCACGCTGGACGGGCGGCGCGCCGCGACGCACTGGAGGCTGGCGGCGCAGCTCGCCACCGCGTACCCACGGGTGCGGGTCGAGACGGACCCGGTGTTCGTGCGGGACGGCGACGTCGTCACGTCCGCCGGCGTCACGGCCGGTATCGACCTCGCGCTCTCCCTGGTCGAGGACGACCACGGCGCCGGGGTGGCGCGCGATGTCGCCCGCGAACTGGTGGTCTTCATGGCCCGCCCCGGCGGGCAGTCGCAGTTCAGCGCACGCCTGGCACCGCGTACGGCGAAGCACCCGGTGATACGGCGGGTGATGGACGCCGTCGGCGCCGACCCCGCCGCCCCGCACAGCCTGGACTCCCTGGCGGACGGTGTCGGCGTCAGCGCCCGCCACCTCAGCAGGCTCTTTCGGGGCGAGACCGGCAGAACGCCCGGCCAGTACCTCGAATCCGTACGGCTGGAAGCCGCCCAGGTCCTCCTGGAGTCGGGCGACGACTCCGTGGACACGGTGGCGGAGGCGTCCGGCTTCGGCTCCTCCGAGACGATGCGGCGCGTCTTCCAGCAGGCTTTCGGCATCGCCCCGACCGCCTACCGGGCCCGATTCCGTACGACGACGCCCGCCGCGCCGGTCAGGAGTCCGTGAGCCCCGGCCCGGCGCACCGACAGAACCGGCCGCCCGGCGGCGGGCAGCTCTCCCGCGCCGCCGAGCGACACGACGGACGACCTGCTCACCCCGGCCGGGCCTCGGTCACCAGGGCTGCGGACCCGACACGTCGAAGTAGCCGCCCGTCGGCCCGTCCGGACCCAGCTGGGCCATCCTGACGATGATCTCCGCGCCCTCCTCGACCGTCACGGTCTTCGCCGCGGCGGCGACGGACGCTTCGTCGGTGACATCGAGGACGACCGGCAGCGCGCCCAGCCGCTCGGCGGCCCGGCGGCCCGGCTCCGGGTCCCGGCTGCCCACATGGACGGTGTGGCCTGCGGCGACGAGTCGCCGAGCGGTCTCGAAACCCAGCCCCTTGCTCGCTCCGGTGATCAGTGTCGTTGTCATGCCTCCACCTTCCGGCAGAGCGGCGTGGCCGGCCATCCGTCCGCTACTCCCGGGACTGCCGGCACCGAGGACGCCGAACGCCTCGCGCTGCTCGGCACCCGGACGCCGGTGGGCAGGCCCGGCGCGGGTCACGGCCGAGGGGCGGGCCCGCCCCGGACGTCGTACGGGCGCTGCGGGCAGCGCCGCCCCGGGTTCACCCCGGCACCCCGGCCCTGTCCAGAAGCGCCGTCATCTCCGCGACAGGCAGCACCGGATTGCAGGCCGCGGCCGACCCCAGGTCCGGATCCTCCAGCAGTTCCACCACGCGCTCCACCGACAGTCGCGCGTCCCGCGCCGCGGCCTCCCGCACTCTCATCTCCGGGGCCCGGCTCAGCCGTTCCACGAGTTCGGGCGTCGCCTCCGGATCACGCAGGGCCAGTGCGCGGGTCCGCGGGTCCGTCGCCTCCCCGAAACGCGCCGCGAGGCCGGTCAGGGGGAACTGCGGCTTGACGATCAGCATGGCGACGGCCCGGTGCGTACCGTGCAGATACAGATCGAGCAGCAGCTCCGGCGGAGCCTTCGGATGGCGCTCGGCGAGCAGCAGCCGGACGGCGAAGTCCTCGTCGCCCGCGAGCAGTTCGACGCAGTCCTCGGGCAACTCCCGGCACACGGCTGCGCTGCGCCGCAGCCACGTGTGCGTGGACGTCGCGCAGCGGCGCAGGACATCCGGCTCCGCACGGGCGTCCCAGACCCACCGCAGCGTGTCCAACCGGTCCTCGGGGCCGATCTCCCAGTCGACCGCCCCGCGTTCCTCCTCGGACAGTTCGGGACGGGCGGAGAACGCGAGCCGCACGGCGGGATCCTCGTGGTGGGCGAGCGGGGACGCGAGATCGGCGGGAAGGGTGGGGTTGCGCGCGAGCCACGGGAGCCCTACTTCCCCGGCCAGCAGCCGCTCGGCCACGGCCCGCCCGAGCTTGCCGCGCTCCACCACCTCCTGCGACTGCCAGGTGTCCGCGAGAGCTTCGACGAGTTCGGTCGTACACTCCTCGTCCTCGTGCATCACCCACAACGAGGCGGTTCGGCGTACCTCCGGGTCCGCGTCGTCGAGGAGTGAGGCGCGCACGTCGTCGGCGAGCGCGTGCCAGACACGGCGGCAGGCCGCCAGCCGGAACAGCCGGTCCGGGTGCCCGGCGAGCGGTATCAGAACGTGCTCGGGCACGCCGGCCGAGTTGAGCGTCTCGTACCGCACCATGTCGCGTTCATGGCTCAGCAGTCGCTCGTACGCCCGGTCCGGCAGCGGCGGCACCGCGATCCCGTACGGCATCGGGCCGCACGCCACCGCGAGGGCGTCCGACGCGGGGCCGTCGAGGAGCCGTGCGCGCAGCTCGGGGTCGACCGTCCAGCTCTCGGCGATGCTGTGGCGCACCCGGCGGTCGGGGTGGTTGAGCATGGCCTCGGCCACCTCGTCGGGCAGCTTCTCGCGCCACGAGAGCCGCTGCGCGATCCACTGGTCGTTCAGCGCCAGCAGCCGCAGCAGTACGCCGGCGGGCGCCGCCGGATTGCCGGCCAGCCCCTGGACCGCGTGATGGGTCGTCAATGTCCCTGCCTCCAACATGTCTGTCCTGCAAGCCCGATGGGGTCGATCGGCCACGGCCCCAGGTCCTGTCGTTCGGATCTTGCCGGGCTCGCGGTCCCTGGCACGCACGCCCGCCGCGTTGTCGTCGGTCGCCAACGCTCCGCGTTGTCCCCCTCCTCCGCCTTGCGATGCACCGCACCAGACGCCCCGGGCCCCGCCCTGCGGGCGGACGGCGCTACTTTGAAGACACGACCTAGTCGGTGTCCGTCGCCGCGAGCACGGCGATCCGCCGGCCGTCGGGAGAGAGCGCGGCTATCCCGAAGTCGGCGTGGATGTCGTTGCGGAACCACTCCGCGTCGGCCTCGAAGTGGTACCACGCGGTCTGCCGGGCCCGGCGTTCGACCTCCTCCCAACTGGCGTTCGCCGGGGCGCCGCAGAGGCCCGCCATCGACTTCCACGCCCACAACCGGCCGTAGGCGCCGTGAACTCCCGAGCCGCCCATGCCGCCCATCGACGCGACACCGAAGAGCAGCCGCCAGATCGCGTCCACCGGGCGGACGGCGATCTCGAAGCGGCCCGTGGGCCCCACGTCGACACAAGGCATCGGCAGCGTCGGCAGCAGAGCGGGCACCCGGTCGGGCGCGACCGGCTCGTCCGGCAGGAAGACCCAGGCCGCGCAGTCACCCCAGCCGCCCGCCTGCGCAGCGGCGACGATGGTCTCGTACACGTCGATGGTCGCGATGTCCCGAAGGGCGGACCGCTCGGCCGTACGAGGTGTCGGCGGGTCCATGCGGCCCTCGGCCGGCACTCCGGTCGACCCGCCGGAGGCGGAGTTGTCCATCCCGCGGGTGGGAAAGCCGACGCCCACCTCAAGGTCGCGGCGCCCCACCGGCAGCCAGGCGAGAGGATGCCAACCGGGTCGTCCGCGCAGCCAGGAGCGAACCTCGTGGAACGTGTCGACATCCACGCCACGCAGCACCAACTCGTGGACGAGACAGGCCCGCAGATCGTCCAGCCGGTCCCGCTCGCCGCGGTCGAAGACGACGGCCGCCAGGTCGGCGACCCGCTGGTGCTCCGCCATGAGTGAGGCGACGAACCGCGGCATGACGCCGCGCCCCGCCATGTTCCTCTCACCGAGGAGCCGGAGCAGTTGCTCCAGACTGTCGCGGCCGGGCGTGAGGGCGAGTATGCGCACCACCAGGGCCAACTGGCTCTCGTACGCGCGCATTCGCTCCCCCGCCGCCGCGTGCCGCTCGGCCAGCCGTACGCCCAGCTCACGCACGAAGAGAACGTCTCCGCGCGCGGCCCGCTGTTCGGCCTGGCCCCGTACGAGCCGGCCGAGGTCGTCCATGTCGTCGTCCACGGCCGTCACCCTATTTCCGCACGGTCGGCGCCAGGCCGCCGGACGGTACGGCCCCAGGGCCCCGCGCGGCATCGGGAGCGCGAGGGCCGCGCCGATCGCGACGAGGACGGCACGGGCGGCGGACCGCCGTCGTACCGCACACAGACGTACGCGCCCCGAGCCTGACGGGAGCCCGGCCCCCCCGCCCTGCCCGGCAGGGGGCTCCGTCGACCGGCCCCGGCCGACGGCACCCCACACCCGCCCACGGCGCGCCTCCCCACCTGCCGTAATCTCCCTGTTACGTGAAGGCGATACGTCATTGCATAAAGCTGCGATGCTACGTATAGTCATGCCATCGACGAGGAGGGCTTCGATGGCAGTACGTGCAGCGGTGGCGGGAGCCAGTGGATATGCCGGCGGGGAAGTGCTCCGGCTGCTCCTGGGGCACCCCGGCGTCGAGATCGGCGCCCTCACCGGGAACTCCAACGCGGGTCAGCTCCTCGGTGCGCTCCAGCCGCACCTCGGGCCCCTGGCCGATCGCGTCCTTGAGCCGACCACCCCCGACGTGCTCGCCGGGCACGACGTGGTCTTTCTCGCGTTGCCGCACGGGCAGTCCGCGGCCGTCGCCGAGCAGCTCGGGGACGACGTTCTCGTCGTCGACATGGGCGCGGACTTCCGGCTGAAGGATGCCGCCGACTGGGAGGCCTTCTACGGCTCCGCCCACGCCGGCACCTGGCCCTACGGCCTCCCCGAACTTCCGGGCAACCGCGCCGCGTTGGAGGGTTCCAGGCGTGTCGCGGTGCCCGGCTGCTACCCGACGGCCGTCTCGCTCGCGCTCTTCCCCGCGTACGGCGCGGGGCTCGTCGAGCCCGAGGCCGTCATCACCGCCGCCACCGGCACGTCCGGCGCGGGCAAGGCCGCCAAGCCGCATCTGCTCGGCTCCGAGGTCATGGGCTCGATGAGCCCGTACGGCGTCGGCGGCGGCCACCGGCACACCCCCGAGATGATCCAGAACCTCAGCGCGGCGGCGGGGGAGCGCGTCGGCGTCTCCTTCACCCCCACCCTCGCGCCCATGTCGCGCGGCATCCTCGCCACCTGCTCCGCCAAGGCGCGGCCGGACGTCACCGCGGCGGACGTACGCGACGCGTACGAGAAGGCCTTCGCCGACGAGCCGTTCCTCCAGCTGCTGCCCGAGGGCCAGTGGCCGGCGACCGCGTCCGTGTACGGCTCCAACGCCGTACAGGTCCAGGTCGTCCTCGACGAGAACGCCCGCCGCGTCATCGCCATCAGCGCCATCGACAACCTCACCAAGGGCACGGCCGGCGGCGCCGTCCAGAGCATGAACATCGCCCTCGGGCTGCCCGAGGAGACCGGGCTCCCCACCACCGGCGTCGCACCGTGAGCCGGCCCCCGCACGGACACGGGACGAACGAGACCACGACCGAGCCGACCAAGGAGATGCAGTGAGCGTCACGGCAGCAGGCGGATTCACGGCGGCGGGCATCACCGCCGGGATCAAGGACAGCGGCACCCCGGACCTGGCCCTCGTGGTCAACACCGGTCCGCGCCGCGCCGCCGCGGGCGTCTTCACCTCCAACCGCGTCAAGGCCGCCCCCGTCCTCTGGTCGGAGCAGGTCGTCAAGGGCGGCCGGATCTCCGCCGTCGTCCTCAACTCCGGTGGCGCCAACGCCTGTACGGGCCCCAAGGGCTTCCAGGACACCCATGCCACCGCCGAGAAGGTCGCGGAGGTCCTCAACTCCACGGCCCCCGGCGCACCGGAAGACGGCCACAGCTCCGGCGAGGTCGCCGTCGCCTCCACCGGGCTCATCGGCATCAACCTCCCGATGGACAAACTCCTGCCCGGCATCGAGAAGGCAGCGGCCGAACTCTCCCCGCACGGCGGCGAGAAGGCCGCCATCGCCATCAAGACCACCGACAGCGTGCACAAGACGGCCGTCGCGGGCGGCGACGGCTGGACCGTCGGCGGTATGGCCAAGGGCGCGGGCATGCTCGCCCCCGGCCTCGCCACCATGCTCGTCGTACTCACCACCGACGCCGACGTCGACAGCGCCGCCCTCGACTCGGCCCTGCGCGCCGCCACCCGCACCACCTTCGACCGGGTCGACTCCGACGGCTGCATGTCCACCAACGACACCGTGCTGCTGCTCGCCTCCGGCGCCTCCCGAGTGACGCCCGGATACGAGGAGTTCGCGGAAGCCGTCCGCACCGTCTGCGACGACCTCGGCCGCCAGCTCATCGGCGACGCCGAAGGCGCCAGCAAGGACATCCGCGTCGAGGTGATCAACGCGGTGACCGAGGACGACGCCGTCGAGGTGGGCCGCTCCATCGCCCGCAACAACCTCCTCAAGTGCGCACTGCACGGCGAGGACCCCAATTGGGGCCGGGTGCTCTCCGCCATCGGCACCACCTCCGCCGCCTTCGACCCCGACCGGCTCAACGTCGCCATCAACGACATCTGGGTCTGCGAGAACGGCTCCGTCGGCGAGGACCGCGACCTCGTCGACATGCGCTTCCGGGAGGTCCGCATCACCGCCGACCTCGCCGCCGGCACCGAGTCGGCCGTCATCTGGACCAACGACCTCACCGCCGACTACGTCCACGAGAACAGCGCGTACAGCTCATGAGCGCGCGCAAGCACACCGCGCTGCCCAAGGCGCAGATCCTCATCGAGGCGCTGCCCTGGCTGACCCGCCACAACGGCAAGGTTGTCGTCATCAAGTTCGGCGGCAACGCCATGGTGGACGAGGACCTCAAGGCCGCCTTCGCCCAGGACGTCGTCTTCCTGCGCCAGGCCGGCCTCAAGCCGGTCGTCGTGCACGGCGGCGGCCCCCAGATCAGCGCGCAGCTCGACCGGCACGGGCTGGTCAGCGAGTTCAAGGCCGGACTGCGGGTCACCACGCCCGAGGCGATGGACGTCGTACGGATGGTGCTCGCCGGCCAGGTCCAGCGCGAGCTCGTCGGGCTGCTCAACCAGCACGGCCCGCTCGCCGTCGGCATGACCGGCGAGGACGCGCACACCATCTCGGCGACCCGGCACCGGCCGCGTATCGACGGCGAGTTGGTCGACATCGGCCGCGTCGGCGAGATCACCGCGATCGACCCGGGTGCCATCGAGGCGCTGCTCGCCGACGGCCGTATCCCGGTCATCTCCTCCATCGCGCGCAGCGCCGACGACGGACACGTCTACAACGTCAACGCCGACACCGCGGCGGCCGCCCTCGCCGCGGCGCTCGGGGCCGAGACCCTGATGGTCCTCACCGACGTCGAGGGCCTGTACGAGGACTGGCCGAACAACGACGACGTGATCAGCAGGCTCACGGCGACCGAGCTGGAGAAGCTTCTGCCCGAGCTGTCCAGCGGCATGGTGCCGAAGATGGAGGGCTGTCTGTTCGCCGTCCGCAACGGGGTCAACACCGCCCGTGTGCTCGACGGCCGCGTACAACACTCGATCCTGCTGGAGATCTTCACCGACGAGGGCATCGGCACGATGGTCGTCCCCGACGGGACCGCAGGCACACCGCAGACCACGGCAGGGGGAGCAGCATGACCGACGACGGCAACCAGGAGCTCACGCGGCGCTGGCAGCACGTGATGGCCGACAACTACGGCACCCCGAAGCTCTCCCTCGTACGCGGCGCCGGCGCCACCGTCTGGGACGCCGACGGCACCGCGTACATCGACTTCGTCGCCGGCATCGCCGTGAACGCCCTCGGCCACGCGCACCCCGCCGTGATCGAGGCGGTCTCCCGGCAGGTCGCCTCCCTCGGGCACGTGTCGAACCTGTACGTGGCCCAGCCGCCCGTCGCCCTCGCCGAACGGCTCATCGACCTCGCCGACCGCCCCGGCCGCGTCTTCTTCTGCAACTCGGGCGCCGAGGCGAACGAAGCCGCGTTCAAGATCGGCCGGCTCACCGGCCGCGGCCACATGGTCGCCACCGACGGCGGCTTCCACGGCCGCACGATGGGCGCGCTCGCGCTCACCGGACAGCAGGCCAAGCGGGAGCCCTTCCTGCCGCTGCCCGGCGATGTCACGCATGTTCCGTACGGAGACGTCGACGCGCTCAGGGCCGCCGTCACCGAGGAGACCGCGCTGCTGATCATCGAGCCGATCCAGGGGGAGAACGGCGTGGTCGTCCCGCCCCGGGGCTATCTCGAAGCGGCCAGGGAGATCACCCGCGCGACGGGCACCCTCCTGGTGCTCGACGAGGTCCAGACGGGGATCGGGCGGACCGGGCACTGGTTCGAGTACCAGGCGCACCAGAGCGTCGAGCCCGACGTCGTCACCCTCGCCAAGGGTCTCGGCGGCGGCCTGCCGCTCGCCGCGACGCTCGCGTTCGGCCCGGCGGCGGACCTGCTCAAGCCCGGTCAGCACGGTACGACCTTCGGCGGCAACCCGGTCGCCTGCGCCGCCGGGCTCGCGGTCCTGGACACGCTCGGCGCGGACGGCGCGCTCGACACGGTGAAGCGGCTGGGGGAGAAGCTGCGCGGCGGAATCGAGGCGCTCGGACACCCGCTGGTCTCCCACGTCCGTGGCGCGGGGCTGCTGCTGGGTATCGTGCTCACCGAGTCGCTCGCGCCACAGGTGCAGCAGGCGGCTCAGGATGCCGGTCTCCTGGTGAACGCGCCCGCTCCCGATGTCGTACGGCTCATGCCACCGCTGATCATCGGCGACGACGATGTGGAAACGTTCCTCCGGGCCCTGCCCGGCATCCTCGACACCGCCCACGGGACCAACGGGGACGGACGAACCGGGGAATGAGACGACGATGACCGAGGCGCAGGCACCCGAGCACAACGGGATCGACACGGACGGCGCGAACGGGACGAGCGGCGCGGCCGAGCACATCGGCCCCTCCGTCCCGCAGACGCGCACGGCGCGGCACCGCCGGATCGTGGACATCCTCAACCGGTTGCCGGTCCGCAGCCAGAGCCAGCTCGCCAAGCTCCTCGCCGACGACGGTCTGAACGTCACCCAGGCGACGCTCTCGCGCGACCTGGACGAACTGGGCGCCGTGAAGATCCGTAACACCGGCGGCGAGCTGATCTACGCGGTCCCCAGCGAGGGCGGCTACCGCACCCCGCACGCCCCGCTCGGCGAGTCGGCGAAGGAGGAGCGGATGCGGCGCCTCTCCGGCGAACTGCTCATCTCCGCCGAGGCCTCCGCCAACCTCGTGGTGCTCCGTACGCCGCCGGGCGCCGCCCAGTTCCTCGCCTCGGCCATCGACCAGGCCGAACTCCGGCCGATCCTCGGCACCATCGCCGGTGACGACACGCTGCTGCTGATCAGCCGCGACCCGGCGGGCGGGCAGGCGCTGGCGGACCATCTGCTGCGGCTGGCCCAGAAGGACAGCTGACCGCGAGGCAGCGCGCCGTCTCAGTAGTTGGTGATCGCCGTACGCCCCGAGGCCGTGCCCACCGCGATGTGCGGTGAGCGCCCGGGGTCGGCCCACGCCAGGATGCGGCTCATCGCGCCCTCCGGCACGGAGACACAACCGGCCGTCGCGCCCTTGCCGTTGACGTGCAGGAAGATTCCGGCGCCCGTGCCGCGCACGGGCCGGTCGTAGTTGAAGCCGATGACCAGGGCGCGGGCGTACTGCGCCCCGTACTCGGTCAGATGCTCGGCCTCCGCCGCGCGGCAGTCGGCGGGTAGGCCCTCGACCCAGCGGTTGTACGCGCGCGAGTCGTTGTCCTGGCACCACCAGGACCGGTCGGTCACGGGGCGGTAGGCGAAACGGGTCCCCGCCGGGGCGGGGAGGATGCCGAAGGCGTACGGCAGGTCGTACAGCCCCGTCGGCGTGGTCGAGGTGCCCTGCTTCCGCTCGGTGCCCCCGACCAGCCCGCCGGCGCCGAACCGCGCGTCCGCCGACCCGGCCGCCACCCAGCGGTCCCCGCGCCGGTCCCACCAGGTGACGCGGCCCGTGGTCGCGCCGGTGTCCGCGGCCTCGGCGGTGATCAGCTGACTGCCGCCACCGGTGTCGGCCATCCGCTCGGGGAGGGGCGCGGAGGTGTCGGCGGTCGCGACGGGGCCCGCCGCGACCGTGGCGACGACGGCGAGGAGGACGGAGCCGAGCGAGAGAAGGGTGCGCATGCTCGGACCGTATGCCGACCGCCGGGCGACGGCCTCTCAAATCCGCCCCCCGCGGCCCCGTCCGCCGGACACGACCTAGACCGAACGAGTGACCTCCGCGGGCTGGTCCGTGCGCGCGGGCAGCGGCAGAGGCAGCGCGGGCAGCCCGTCCAGGCTCACGCCCACGTGCTCCTTCTTCTCGCAGTACGCCGCGAACTCCTCGTCCGACTTCCTGGCGAAGTGGCGCGCGTGCTGGGTGCGCTCCTCCCGGTACTCCAGGAAGGGGACGGCGAATCCGCAGGAGTCGCTGATCCGTACCGCGCCGACCAGGATGATCGCCCGCGCGCTCGGCCCGTCCGCGTCCGCGAAGCGTGCGATGTACTCCGCCCAGCGCGGGTCGTCCCGGAACACCGGCTCCCCGCGCCCGTGCACCCGCAGGATCTTCGGCGGGCCGTCGAACGCGCACCACATCAGGGTGATGCGGCCGTTCTCGCGCAGGTGCGCGATGGTCTCCGCGCCGCTGCCGCCGAAGTCGAGATAGGCGAGCGTCGACTCGTCCAGCACGACGAGACTGCCCGCGCGGCCCTTGGGCGAGACATTGACATGACCGTCGTCGGCGCGTGGGGCCGTTGCGGTGAAGAAGACGGGCTGTTCCTCGATGAACGTACGTATGCGGCTGTCGATCCGTTCGTAGAGCTTTCCCATGACATCTATTGTCGGCGCCGACAATCGCGCGCGTCGAGATGTTTCCGAGGGACGGGACGCATGACGGAGAAGACGAAGCCCCCGCACGAGGTACGGGTCCGACGGGTCTACGAGGCGGCCGGGCCGGACGACGGGACGCGGCTGCTGGTCGACCGGCTCTGGCCGCGCGGGCTCGCCAAGACCGACGCCGTGTTCGACGACTGGCTGAAGGACGCGGCCCCCTCGGCCGCGCTGCGGAAGTGGTACGGGCACGATCCGGGGAAATACGCGGAGTTCGGGGACCGCTACCGCGTCGAGCTGGCGGAACCCGGATCGCCCGCCGCGGCGGCCCTCGAACGCCTGCGGGCACTGGCCGCCGAGGACACGCTCACCCTGCTCACGGCCACCAGGGATCTGGAGCACAGCCACCCCCTGGTGCTGGCGGCGGAGGTCACGGAGAGCGCCGGGGGGACCACTCAGGGGCCGCATTGACAAAACATACGGTGCACTGCATAGTTATACCCATCAGCGTATGCACCGTAAGGAGAAACCCGTGACCGAGCGCGTCGTACTCGCCTACTCGGGAGGCCTGGACACCTCCGTCGCCATCGGCTGGATCGCCGAGGAGACGGGCGCCGAGGTCATCGCCGTCGCCGTGGATGTCGGTCAGGGCGGCGAGGACCTGGACGTCATCCGCAAGCGCGCTCTCGCCTGCGGTGCCGTCGAGGCCGAGGTCGCCGACGCCAAGGACGAGTTCGCCGACGAGTACTGCCTCCCGGCGATCAAGGCCAACGCGCTGTACATGGACCGCTACCCGCTGGTCTCGGCGCTCTCCCGGCCGACGATCGTCAAGCACCTCGTGGCCGCCGCCAGGAAGCACGGCGCCGACACCGTCGCCCACGGCTGCACCGGCAAGGGCAACGACCAGGTCCGCTTCGAGGCCGGCATCGTCGCCCTCGCCCCCGAGCTGAAGTGCATCGCCCCGGTCCGCGACTACGCGATGACCCGTGACAAGGCGATCGCCTTCTGCGAGGAGAAGGACCTCCCGATCGCGACCACCAAGAAGTCCCCGTACTCCATCGACCAGAACGTCTTCGGACGGGCCGTCGAGACGGGCTTCCTGGAGGACATCTGGAACGGTCCGATCGAGGACATCTACGAGTACACCTCCAACCCGGCGGAGCACCGCGAGGCCGACGAGGTCGTCATCTCCTTCAAGGAGGGCGTCCCGGTCGCCATCGACGGCAAGCCGGTCTCGGTCCTCCAGGCGATCCAGCAGCTCAACGAGCGGGCCGGCGGCCAGGGCATCGGCCGGATCGACATGGTCGAGGACCGGCTCGTGGGCATCAAGTCCCGTGAGGTGTACGAGGCCCCGGGCGCGATCGCGCTGATCACCGCCCACCAGGAGCTGGAGAACGTCACCGTCGAGCGCGAACTGGCCCGCTACAAGCGGCAGGTCGAGCAGCGGTGGGGCGAGATGGTCTACGACGGTCTGTGGTTCTCCCCGCTGAAGCGGGCCCTGGACGGCTTCATCAACGAGGCCAACCAGCACGTCACCGGCGACATCCGGATGACGCTGCACGGCGGCCGCGCCGTCGTCACCGGCCGACGCTCGGACGAGTCGCTGTACGACTTCAACCTGGCGACGTACGACTCGGGCGACACGTTCGACCAGTCCAAGGCGCAGGGCTTCATCGAGCTGTTCGGCCTCTCGGCGAAGATCGCGGCGAAGCGCGACCAGGCGTAGTCTCCCCGTTTCGCACCTTCCCGAAAGTCCTCAATCGCGGGACGGGCTCGACACGAGCCCGTCCCGCGAACTCAAGGAGCAACCCAGCGTGAGCAGCAACACCGGTGACGTCCGGCTCTGGGGCGGCCGTTTCGCCGACGGCCCCGCCGAGGCCCTGGCCAAGCTGTCGGCGTCCGTGCACTTCGACTGGCGCCTCGCGCCGTACGACATCGCGGGCTCCCGCGCGCACGCGCGCGTGCTCAGCAAGGCCGGCCTCCTCGACGAGGAGGAGCTGGACCGGATGCTCGCCGGTCTCGACCGACTGGAGGCCGCCGTCACCGACGGTTCCTTCACCGGGACCGTCGCCGACGAGGACGTCCACACCGCCCTGGAACGCGGCCTCCTCGAACAGCTCGGCGCGGACCTCGGCGGCAAGCTGCGCGCCGGCCGGTCCCGTAACGACCAGGTCGCCACCCTCTTCAAGATGTATCTGCGGGACCACGCACGGATCATCGGCGCTCTGATCGCCGAACTCCAGGACGCGCTCGTCGGACTCGCCGAGGCGCACCCGGACGTGGCCATGCCGGGCCGTACGCATCTCCAGCACGCCCAGCCGGTGCTCTTCGCCCACCATGTGCTGGCGCACGTGCAGTCCCTGTCGCGGGACGCGGAGCGCCTGCGGCAGTGGGACGAGCGGACGGCGGTCTCGCCGTACGGCTCCGGCGCGCTGGCCGGCTCGTCGCTGGGTCTCGACCCGGAGGCGGTCGCGGCGGACCTCGGCTTCGAGCACGGCTCGGCCGCCAACTCGATCGACGGCACGGCCGCACGGGACTTCGCCGCCGAGTTCGCCTTCATCACCGCGATGATCGGGGTGAATCTCTCGCGGATCGCCGAAGAGATCATCATCTGGAACACGAAGGAGTTCTCCTTCGTCACGCTGCACGACGCGTTCTCCACCGGCTCGTCGATCATGCCGCAGAAGAAGAACCCGGACATCGCCGAGCTGGCGCGCGGCAAGTCGGGCCGGCTGATCGGCAATCTGACGGGGCTGATGGCCACGCTCAAGGCGCTGCCGCTCGCGTACAACCGCGATCTCCAGGAGGACAAGGAGCCGGTCTTCGACTCCTGCGACCAACTGGAGGTCCTGCTCCCCGCGTTCACCGGCATGATGGCGACGCTCACGGTCAACCGGGAGCGGATGGCGGAGCTGGCCCCCGCCGGGTTCTCGCTCGCCACCGACATCGCCGAGTGGCTGGTCAGGCAGGGTGTGCCGTTCCGTGTCGCGCACGAGGTCGCGGGCGAGTGCGTGAAGGTGTGCGAGAAGCAGGGGATCGAGCTGGACGAGCTGACGGACGACCAGTTCGCCTCGATCTCCGGGCATCTGACGCCGGAGGTCCGCACCGTCCTCGATGTCTCCGGCGCGCTGGCGTCCCGTGACGGGCGCGGCGGTACGGCGCCTTCGGCGGTCGCCGTCCAGCTCGCCGAGGTGAAGACGGACCTGGCGCTCCAGCACGCGTGGGCGACGGCGAAGAAGTAGCCGGAACGAAAATGCCGGGCGACCGCGGAAGCGGACGCCCGGCACTTTCATGACCGGATGGGATCAACCCAGCGACGAGATCGCCTGGTTGAACGTCTTCGACGGCCGCATCACGGCCTCCGCCTTGGCCGGGTCGGGCTGGTAGTAGCCGCCGATGTCGACCGGCGCCCCCTGCACGGCGAGCAGTTCGGCCACGATCGTCTGCTCCTGCTCGGCCAGCGTCCCGGCGAGCGCCGCGAACGCGCCGGCGAGCTGCGCGTCCTCGGTCTGCCCGGCCAGCTCCTGCGCCCAGTAGAGCGCCAGGTAGAAGTGGCTGCCGCGGTTGTCGATGCCGCCGACCTTGCGGCTGGGCGACTTGTTCTCGCTCAGGAACGACCCGGTGGCGCGGTCGAGCGTGTCGGCGAGCACCTGGGCGCGCGCGTTGCCCGTCGTGGTCGCCAGGTGCTCGAAGCTGACGGCCAGCGCGAGGAACTCGCCCAGGCTGTCCCAGCGGAGGTAGTCCTCCTTGACGAGCTGCTGCACGTGCTTCGGCGCCGAGCCGCCCGCGCCCGTCTCGAAGAGCCCGCCGCCGTTGATGAGCGGCACGACCGAGAGCATCTTGGCGCTCGTGCCGAGCTCCAGGATCGGGAAGAGGTCGGTCAGGTAGTCACGCAGGACGTTGCCGGTCACCGAGATGGTGTCCTCGCCGCGCCGGATGCGCTCCAGCGAGAACGCGATCGCCTCGACGGGCGTCATGATCTCGATCCGCAGACCGTCGGTGTCGTGCTCGGGCAGGTACGCGTTCACCTTGGCGATCAGGTTGGCGTCGTGCGCGCGGCCCTCGTCCAGCCAGAACACGGCCGGGTCCCCGGTGGCGCGGGCGCGGCTGACGGCCAGCTTGACCCAGTCCCGGATCGGCACGTCCTTGGTCTGGCACATGCGGAAGACGTCGCCGGCGCTGACCGTCTGCTCCAGTACGGCGTTGCCCGCCGTGTCCACGACGCGCACCGTGCCGGTGGCGGCGATCTCGAAGGTCTTGTCGTGGCTGCCGTACTCCTCGGCCGCCTGCGCCATCAGACCGACGTTGGACACCGAGCCCATGGTCGACGGGTCGTAGGCGCCGTGGGCGCGACAGTCGTCGATGACGACCTGGTAGATGCCCGCGTAGCTGCTGTCGGGGATGACCGCGAGCGTGTCGGCCTCGCCGCCGTCCGGGCCCCACATGTGGCCGGAGGTGCGGATCATGGCCGGCATGGACGCGTCGACGATGACATCGCTCGGCACGTGCAGGTTGGTGACGCCCTTGTCGGAGTCGACCATCGCCAGCGCCGGACCCTCGGCCAGCTCGGCCGTGAAGGACTGGGCGATCTTCGATCCCTCGGGCAGCGACTGAAGGCCCTTGAGGATGCCGCCGAGACCGTCGTTCGGGCTCAGACCGGCCGCGGCGAGCGCGTGGCCGTGCTCCGCGAACGTCTTGGGGAAGAAGGCGCGCACCGTGTGACCGAAGATGATCGGGTCGGAGACCTTCATCATCGTGGCCTTGAGGTGCACCGAGAACAGCACGTCCTCGGCCTTGGCACGGGCGATCTGCGCCGTGAGGAACTCACGCAGCGCGGCGACGCGCATCGCCGACACGTCCACGACCTCGCCGGCCAGCACGGGCACCGACTCGCGCAGGACGGTGGTGTTCCCGTCGTCGCCCACCAGCTCGATCCGCAGTGAGCCGTCCTCGGCGATCACGGCGGACTTCTCGGTGGAGCGGAAGTCGTCGGCGTCCATGTGCGCGACGTTCGTCTTCGAGTCGGCCGTCCAGGCGCCCATCCGGTGCGGGTGCGCCTTGGCGTAGTTCTTCACCGAGGCGGGGGCGCGGCGGTCCGAGTTGCCCTCGCGCAGCACCGGGTTCACGGCGCTGCCCTTGACCTTGTCGTAGCGCGCCCGTACGTCCTTGTCCTCGTCGGACTTCGGGTCGTCCGGGTAGTCGGGCAGCGCGTAACCCTGCTGCTGAAGCTCCGTGATCGCCGCCTTGAGCTGCGGGATCGACGCCGAGATGTTCGGCAGCTTGATGATGTTCGCCTCGGGCGTCTTGGCCAGGGCGCCGAGCTCCGCGAGCGCGTCATCGATCCGCTGTTCCGCTTCGAGGCGGTCGGCGAAACCGGCGATGATCCGTCCCGCCAGCGAGATGTCACGGCGCTCCACCGTGACCCCGGCCGTCGAGGCATAGGCCTCGACCACAGGCAGGAATGAGTAGGTGGCCAAGGCCGGGGCCTCGTCGGTGTGCGTGTAAATGATGGTCGAGTCTGTCACCGGGTGCTCCGCTCCACGTCTGCAACATTGCTCGACATCAAGATATCTCGTTGCCGGGCCACGCTCGACAGTGGCCCGTGGTGAGTGCCACTCGTATCGGATGAGACATCAACGTCTCATTTGGGCTACGGTTGTCTCATGACAGTCGATCGTGACCAGGTGCTGCGTACGGCCGCGGCACTCCTCACCCGCAAGGCCACCGCCACCATGGACGAGGTCGCCCGGGCCTCCGGCATCGGCCGGGCCACCCTGCACCGGCACTTCGCGGGACGTGACGCTCTGGTCAAGGCGCTGGAGGAGCTGGGTATCCGGGAGTTCGAGGCGGCGCTCGACGCGGCCCGTACGGACGAGGGCCCCGCGAGCGACGCGCTGCGCAGACTCGTCACCGAGGTCGAGCCCGCCGCCGGGCTCCTGGCCTTCCTCGTCACGGAGAACCAGCTCTTCGAGGGCGAGGTGAACGAGGGCTGGGACCGGCTCGACGCCCGGGTCGCCGGACTCTTCCGGCGCGGACAGGAGCAGGGCGAGTTCCGCATCGACCTGCCCCCCGCCTGGCTCACCGAGGCGTTCTACGGACTCGTCGGCGCATGCGCGTGGTCCGTCCAGGACGGACGGGTCGCCGCGAAGGACTTCCAGTACATGATCGCCGAGTTGCTGCTCGGCGGAGCACGACGGAGCGTGGAGCGATGATCGGCACCGACCTGCGGGCGACGGAGACGGACCCCCGGCGCAGCCCGGGGCGCTGGCTCGCCCTGTCCGTACTCGTCCTGGCCGTGCTGCTGGTGGCGGTCGACGCCACGGTCCTCGGGCTCGCCACACCGTTCCTGAGTGAGAACCTCAAGCCGTCCGGCACCCAACTGCTGTGGATCGGTGACATCTACTCGTTCGTCATCGCCGGCCTGCTCGTCTCCATGGGCAGTCTCGGCGACCGGATCGGCCGGAAGAAGCTGCTGCTGACGGGCGCCGTCGCCTTCGGTGCCGTCTCCGTACTCAACGCGTACGCGACCAGCCCGGAGATGATGATCGTCGCGCGGGCGCTGCTGGGTGTCGCCGGCGCGACGCTGATGCCCTCCACGCTGGCCCTGATCCGCAACATCTTCCACGACCCCAAGGAGCGCAGCCTCGCCATCGGCATCTGGGGCGCCGCGGCGTCGGCGGGCGCGGCCATGGGCCCGGTCGTCGGCGGATTCCTGCTGGAGCACTTCTGGTGGGGCTCGGTCTTCCTGATCAACCTGCCCGTCATGGCGGTCCTCGTCGTCGTCGGCGTGAAACTCCTGCCCGAGTCGAAGAACCCCGCGCCCGGCCCCTGGGACCTGCAGAGCGTGCTGCTGTCCCTCGTCGGGATCGTCGGTGTCGTGTACGCCATCAAGGAAGCCGCCGCGCACGGGCTGCGCTGGGACATCGCCGCCGCGGCGGTGCTCGGCGTCGCCGCGCTCGTGCGCTTCGTCCGCCGGCAGCTCAGGATCCGCCATCCGCTGCTCGACATGCGGCTGTTCAGGAACCGCGGCTTCTCCGGAGCCGTACTCGCCGACCTGCTGACCATCCTCGGCCTGTCCGGGCTCATCTTCTTCCTGTCGCAGTATCTGCAACTCGTCCAGGGACGCGGGCCGTTGGAGGCGGGAGTGGCCGAACTGCCCGCCGCCGTGGGCGCCGTGACGGCGGGCCTGCTCGCCGGCCGGGCGGCCCGGCGGTTCTCGGTACGGCTGGTGGTGGCGGGCGGCCTCGCCGGTGTCGGCCTGGCGACCGCCTCACTCGTCGTCCTGACCGAGAACACCGGCTACCCGATGCTCGGCGCCGTGCTGCTGGTCGTCGGCGTCGGCGCGGGATTCTCCTTCACGGTGACGGCCGACGTGATCCTCTCCGGCGTCCCCAAGGAACAGGCGGGCGCGGCGTCGGCGGTGTCGGAGACGGCGTACGAGCTGGGCGCCGCGCTCGGCATCGCGCTCCTCGGCTCGATCGTCACGGGCGTCTACCGGGGCTTCCCCACCCCGGCGGAGGTACCCGCCGAGACGGCGGCCGCCGCACACGAGTCACTGGGCGGCGCGGTGGAGGCGGCACGCGTCATCCCCGGTCAGCAGAGCGCGGAACTGGTCGCCGCGGCACAGGAGGCCTTCGTCGACGGCCTGCGCATCGCGGCGGGCGCGGGGGCGGCGGTGCTGCTCGCGGCATCGGTGGTGGCGTGGTTCCTGCTCCGAGGCCAGAAGCTGGAGGACGGCTCGGAGGACGGCTCGGAGGACGAACTGAAGCAGCTGGTGGACGCCGGGCACTAGGTCGTGTCTTCGAAGTCTCGCCTGGCCCGTTTCCACCGGACAGGCCCAGTGCCGACGCCCGCACTCCCCGGACGGGGGCGTGGGCTCGGCCGGTGCCGACGGGCTCAGGCCGCCTTCGCCTTGGTGGCGTACATGTCCACGTACTCCTGCCCGCCGAGCCGCATGACCTCCGTCATCACGGAGTCGGTCACCGCCCGCAGCACATAGCGGTCGCGGCCCATGCCGTCGTACCGCGAGAACTCCATCGGCGCGCCGAAGCGGACCGTCACCTTGCTCGGCCGCGGCATGCCCGCCCCGTTCGGCTGGATCTTGTCCGTGCCGATCATCGCGAAGGGGATCACCGGCGCGCCGGTCATCAGCGTGAGCCGCGCGATGCCCGTACGGCCCCGGTACAGCCGGCCGTCGGGGGAGCGCGTGCCCTCCGGGTAGATGCCGAACATATGACCGTCCTCCAGCACCCGGCGGCCGGTCATCAGCGCCGCGACACCGCCGCGCCCGCCGTCACGGTCCACCGGGATCATGCCGCAGCCGGTGAAGAACCAGGCCATCAGCCGGCCCTTGAGCCCCTTGCCGGTGACGTACTCGTCCTTGCCGATGAAGAAGACCTGACGGCTGCCGCAGACGAGCGGCAGGATCATCGAGTCGATGAACGTCAGGTGATTGCCGGCGAGGATCACCGGTCCGGTCCCCGGAATGTTCTCGGCGCCCTCCACCCGTGGCCGGAACATCAGACGCAAGATCGGTCCGAGCACTGCCTTGACGAGCGCAAAGCGGGACAACGGGGTCCTCCGGTTGGTGAGCGATCGTATCGAGCCGACTAACTCGTCGCAGGTGAGGACGATACTCGCGGGTCGGGCCCTCGCGCACATCGGGTTCATCGATCCGATACGCAGTGTTGACACGAGTTTCCGGTGTGTTCGCGCCAGGTCTGCCCCGCGTAAGAGGTGACTGCCTACGATCAAGCCCTCGCTTGACAGGTGCGGGACAGCACATGGACATCACATGAAGGAGCGTTCATGACACAGGGTGCGCGGAACATCCCGGGACGACGGACCGTGCTGGGAGCGGCGGTGCTCGGCTCGGCCGCACTCGGTCTTTCCGCAGGCGCGGCCGGTACGGCGCAGGCGGCGCAGGCCGACGCGCGCGGGGGCCACCACCGCCCGCCGCACAAGGGCCTGCCGGTGCCGACGATCGTCGGACACCGCGGCGCCAGTGGCTACCGGCCCGAGCACACCCTCGGTTCGTACCAGCTCGCGCTCGACCTCGGCGCCCACGTGATCGAGCAGGACCTCGTGCCGACCAAGGACGGTCATCTCGTCTGCCGTCACGAGAACGACATCACGGCGACCACGGACGTCGCCGACCACCCGGAGTTCGCCGGGCGCAAGGCGACCAAGAGTGTCGACGGGGTCAGCCTCACCGGCTGGTTCACCGAGGACTTCACCCTCGCCGAGCTGAAGACGCTGCGCGCCAAGGAGCGCATCCCGCAGCAGCGTCAGCACAGCACCCTCTACAACGGCCGCTGGGAGATCCCCACCTTCGAAGAGGTGCTGCGCTGGGCCGACGAGGAGGGCCGCCGCCGGGGCGAGCCCGTATGGCTGTACGTCGAGACGAAGCACCCCACCTACTTCCGGGGTCTGGGCCTCGGCCTGGAGGAGCGGCTCGCGAAGCTGCTGCGCCGGTACGGCAGGGACCGTCGCGACTCGCCGCTCTTCCTCCAGTCCTTCGAGCCCACCAGCATGCAGCGCATGGCCAAGCTGGTCTCGACCCCGCGCGTCGTGCTGTTCGACGCCGCGAACACGCAGCCGTGGGACTTCAAGCAGTCCGGCGACCCGCGTTTCGTCGCCGACCTGATCACGCCCGAGGGGCTGAAGTGGATCGCGTCCTTCGCGCAGGGCATCGGCCCCTGGGTGGACCTGATCATTCCGAAGGACAAGACCGGCAAGCTGGGTGAGCCGACCACGCTGGTGCGTGACGCCCACGCCAAGGGCCTGATCCTGCACCCGTACACGATGCGCAACGAGAACAGCTTCCTGCCAGCCGACTTCCGGATCGGTACGGATCCCAACGCGTACGGCGACGCCTTCGGCGCCTTCAAGGCCTACTTCGCGCAGGGCATCGACGGCATCTTCACCGACAACCCGGACACGGGTCTGCTGGCGGCCGCCGACTTCAACAAGGACTGAGTCCGGCAGCGAGACATCGGTCCGTGCCCCGGTCGGCAGGTCGCCCGCCGGGGCACAACCGGTCGCCGGGGTCGCCGGGTTGGGCATCGGACCGCGGAACGTACACCTGGCCCCCGCCCGGCCCCGCGGCTGGGATGTTGTCGCCCGACCACCCCAATCTCCGCGAAATCACAGGAGAGTCGGGTATCTCACAGGGTGGTTTGGAGCCATGGCGTTCCCCGAGCCTGTGATGCCTGGGCAAAATGCTCACCACAGAGGTTGCAGCTCCTGAACTCCGGGGAAAGGAGCGGTAGACAACCGGCGGCAGCAGGTGAGCGGGAGGCATGCACACATGGGCATGAGCGTGACCATCTCAGCAGCGAACGCGCAGGACGCGGAACACATCCTCAAGCTGCAGTACCTGTGTTACCAGAGCGAGGCCGAGCTCTACGGTGACTACACCATCGAACCGCTGACCCAGACCCTCGACGACCTCAAGGACGAGATCGCCCGCGGCCACGCTCTGGTGGCCAGGCTCGGCGGCGAAGTCGTGGCCTCCGTGCGGGGCGTCATCGACACCGAGGGCACGGCCAGGATCGGCAAGCTCATCGTCCATCCGCGGATGCGGCACCACGGTCTCGGCGGCCGGCTGCTCGACGCGATAGAGGGGAGCTTCGCCGGAGCCGAGGCGGCCAAGCGCTTCCAACTCTTCACCGGCCATCGCAGCGAGGGCAATCTGCGGCTGTACAGGAGCAAGGGGTACGTGCCGGTGGCGAGGGAGACGGCCGGACCCGGTCTCACGCTCGTGACGCTGGAGAAGGAAGCGGCCACCGAGGCGTTCGCCGCCAGCGCCTGACGGTCAACCCGCCCCAGAGCTCAAACCCTCAACCCAACCCTCGGCCGACCGACCCGCCGACCGCTCAACTCCGTCGGGACCTGCGCAGCCACAACATCCCCGTGATCGGCAGCAACACGGGAATGAAGAGATACCCCCAGCCGAATCCGGACCAGACCGTCGCGTCGGGAAAGGCGGAGGGGTCCACGATCGTCCAGGTCCCGACGGTGAGCACGCCGAGAAGTTCGCCGCCGCAGCACACCAGCGCCGCCTTCCGGGCCGTCTCGCCGCCGCGTACGAGCGTGTAGGTGATGAACACGTACACGACGGCGGCGACGCCCGAGAGCGCGTACGCCAGCGGTGCCCGGTCGAATTTGGTGGAGATCTCGAAGGCGGTCCGCGACACCGCGCCGACCGACATCACCCCGTACAGCCAGACGAGCAGCAGTCCGGGCCCCTGGACCAGCATGGTCCGCCCGGCGGGCCGCTCGGCGGTGCCCGCGTCCGCCCCGGTGCCCGCGTCCGCCCCTGTCCCGGTCTCCACCACGGTCAGCCTCCCCAGATGTCGTACAGACGCACTTCGAGTACGGCGAGGACGACGGCGCCCGCGGCGACCGTCGCCGAGCCCCAGCGGGTCCGCTCGGCCAGGGACAGGAATCCGGCCGCCGGTACGGAGGCGAACGCGCCGATCAGATACGAGACGAAGATCACCGAACTCTCGGCCGGGTCCTCGCCACGCGCCAACTGAACGATCCCGACGACCAGTTGGGCGAACGCCAGCACCGTGACCACGGCCATGCCGACGAAGTGCCAGTCCTTGGTGGGCTGGTCCCGGTACGCGGCGAGACCGCACCAGGCGGCGAGGACGAGAGAGGCCACGGAGACCACGACCGTCAGGGCGACAAGCATGACGACGAGAGTATTACGGCCCGAAAAGCCCGGTGCGATCGCCCCTGTGGGCGGCGGCCCGCCGACCGCGGCACCAGGACCGCCCCGACCGTGGCCTTGGCCACAGCCCGCGACCGCGTCCGACCGTGCCCGACCGCGCCCGGCCGGGCGCCGACATCCCCGCCGACGCCCTCACGCCCGCATTCATGCAGGTCAGAGAGGTGAATCCGGAGATCGATGTCGTCTTCCGATCCCGCCACCGCCGCTCCCGGCGGGCCCGGGAGGTGTATCCGCTATTCGGACAACCGACCGAAGCGTGGATATACGTCTGCTTTACTTACCGACATGACCACGACGAGCAGCCGCATCCTTGCGACCGAGGCGATCACGACGCCCGGTGCTCGCTGTCTGTGTCGAATGTGCGCCCACTGAGGGCCCCTGCCTGAGTCTCGCGCCCCGAAGCGAGGCCCGACAGAAGCGACGCCACATCCGTGGTCACGTCTCGTAGCTCCCGTACGTCCCTGACACACGCCCGGCCATGAGGCCGCAGTGAGTCGACGTGCCGCGCCGCGCCGCGCCCTGTCGGACCGCCCGAATCCCCGTGTCCCGCCCGGCCGCCGCGCCGCGCACCCGACAGTGACGGAAACCCCCTGTGATCACCACTACGGGCCTGACCAAGGTCTACCGGTCCGGCCGGTCGCGCGGCCATGAGATCACCGCGCTGGACGGCGTCGACCTGCACGTACGCGAGGGCGAGGTCTTCGGAGTCGTCGGCCGCAGCGGCGCCGGGAAGTCCTCGCTCATCCGCTGCGTCAACCTCCTCGAACGGCCCACCGCCGGCACCGTGACCGTTGACGGGACCGACCTGACCGCGCTCGCCGGGCGCGGCCGACGGGCCGGCAAGGAGTTGCGCCGCGCGCGCAGCTCCATCGGCATGGTCTTCCAGCACTTCAACCTGCTGTCGTCGCGCACCGTCCAGGACAACATCGAACTGCCGCTGGAGATCCTCGGCCACTCCGGCCAGGAACGCTCCCGCCGGGCACTCGAACTGCTCGACCTCGTCGGCCTCGCCGACAAAGCCAAGGTCTACCCGGCCCAGCTCTCCGGCGGCCAGAAGCAGCGCGTCGGTATCGCCCGCGCCCTCGCGGGCGAGCCGAAGGTGCTGCTCTCGGACGAGGCGACCAGCGCGCTCGACCCCGAGACCACCCGCTCGATCCTGCGACTTCTGCGCGACATCAACCAGCAGCTCGGCCTCACCATCCTGCTGATCACGCACGAGATGGAGGTCGTCAAGACGATCTGCGACTCCGCCGCGCTCATGGAGAACGGCCGGATCACCGAGTCCGGCACGGTCGGCGGGCTGCTCGCCACCCCCGGCTCCCTGCTGGCGCGCGAGCTGTTCCCGGTGGACGGCGCCGGAACCGGACCCGGCAGCACGGTCGTCGACGTGACGTTCCACGGCGACGCGGCCACCCGGCCGGTCATCTCCCAGCTGTCGCGCACCTACAACATCGACATCTCGATCCTCGGCGCGGCGATGGACACCGTCGGGGGCCGCCAGATCGGCCGGATGCGCATCGAACTGCCGGGCCCCTTCGAGGAGAACGTCGTGCCCGTCGGCTTCCTGCGCGAGCAAGGGCTCCAGGTCGAGGTCGTGGAAGCGGTAGAAGACCCCGACGGCCCCGACGGCCCCGACGGCCCCGAAGGCACCGAAGGCGCCGACGCCGCCGGGCAGCCCGCCGCGCTCACCAAGGAAGGTGCGAAGTGACCTGGTCCGAAATGCAGCCGCTGCTCAGCCAGGGGACGCTCGACACCCTCTACATGGTGCTGTGGTCGGCGCTGGTCACCGTCGTCGGCGGACTGCCGCTCGGCGTCCTCCTCGTCCTCACCGACAAGGGCGGCCTGCTCCAGAACGCCCCTGTCAACAAGGTCGTGGGCGTGATCGTGAACATCGGCCGCTCGCTGCCCTTCATCATCCTGCTGATCGCGCTGATCCCCTTCACCACCTTCGTCGTCGGCACCTTCATCGGCCCCACCGCGATGATCGTGCCGCTCGCCATCGGCGCGATCCCCTTCTTCGCCCGGCTCGTCGAGACGGCGATACGGGAGGTCGACCACGGCCTGGTCGAAGCCGTCCAGTCCATGGGCGGCTCCATCCCCACCATCGTCCGCAAGGTGCTGCTCCCGCAGGCCCTGCCGTCGATCGTCTCGGGCACGACCACCACCGTCATCGCGCTCATCGGCTACTCGGCCATGGCGGGCGCGGTCGGCGGCGAAGGTCTCGGCTCCAAGGCCGTCACGTACGGATTCCAGCGGTTCGAGAACGGCTTCATGATCGCCACGGTCGTCGTGCTGATCCTCATCGTCACCGTGATCCAGCTGATCGGCGACCTCGCCGTACGGCTGCTGACCCGCCGGACCCGAACGGCCTAGGCCCCGTCCGCCGGCCACCCAGATGTCCCACCGGCCCGCACTCCTTGTCCGGGCCCGACCACCGAACACCGGAAAGAGGCACTCTTCGTGCGCACTCACCTCAAGATCGCGGCCGCCGCCGCCACCACCGCCCTCGCCATCGGCCTGAGCGCCTGCGGCACCTCGTCCGACCCCGCCGAGAAGTCCGCGGGCGGCGCCAAGGCCGACGAGTCCAAGCCCCTGCTCGTCGCCGCGTCCCCGACGCCGCACGCCGACATCCTGAACTTCATCAAGGACGAACTGGCGGCGGACGCCGGACTCAAGCTCGACGTCAAGGAGTTCACGGACTACGTCCTGCCGAACACCGCCACCGAGAGCGGCGAGGTCGACGCCAACTACTTCCAGAACAAGCCGTACCTCGATGATTTCAACAAGAAGAACGACACCCACATCGTTCCGGTCATCAATGTCCACCTGGAGCCGCTCGCCCTCTACTCCAAGACGGTCAAGGACCTGAGCGCGCTCAATTCCGGTCAGACCGTGGCGATTCCCAACGACACCGTCAACGAGGGCCGGGCCCTGAAGCTCCTCGCCGACAACGATGTGATCACCCTCGCGGACGGCGTCGAGGGCACCGGCACCCTGGCCGACATCAAGGACGCCAAGGGCCTGAAGTTCAAGGAGCTGGAGGCCGCCACCCTGCCCCGCGCCCTGAACGACGTGGACGCCGCCGTCATCAACGGCAACTACGCCATCGAGGCCGACCTCAACCCGGCCGCCGACTCCCTGGCCCTGGAGAAGACCGAGGGCAACCCGTACGCCAACTTCCTCGCCGTCAAGGAGGGCAACGAGAAGGACCCGCGCGTGCTGAAGCTCGCGAAGCTCCTCAACTCGCCCGAGGTGGAGAAGTACATCAAGGACACCTACAAGAACGGCGCGGTCCTGCCCGCCTTCGGCCCGCCCGCGTAATTTGTCCGCGCAACCCGGCCGTCGATCCGGTACGAGCCCCGCACACCCCGGCCGTGTGCGGGGCTCCCCCGATGCTGCATGCTGTGCATTTACGACGGACTGAGGCATGGAGCTGAGCATGACTACCACCTTTCCGGACGTCTCCATCAGCACCGAGCGGCTGGTGCTGCGCCCGTTCGAGGCCGCGGACATCCCGGCGCACATCGAGATGATGAACGACGAACCGGTCATCGCGTGGACGTCGGCACCGCACCCGTACACCACCCAGGACGCCGAGGAGTGGGTGAGCAGAATCGCTCCCGCGGAACGCACCGAGGGGCGCGGACTGGTCCTCGCCGTCACCGAGTTCCTGACCCAGCGCCTCGTCGGCCTCGCGCGTCTCCAGCACATCAACTGGCGCGCCCGCTCGACGGAGATCTCCTACGTCACCGCCCCCTGGGCGCGCGGCGAGGGCTACGCCACCGAGTCGGTGCTCGCCGTCGCGCAGTGGCTGTTCCGCGACCAGAGCTTCGAACGCATCGAGTTGCGCACCGCCGCCGACAACACGGCCGCCCAGCAGGTCGCGCAGAAGGCCGGCTGTATCAGCGAGGGTGTCCTGCGCAACGCGTGGATAGCGCGAACGCAGACGGAGACCGGCGGCTGGATCGACATCCGCACCGACCTCATCGTCTGGAGCCTGCTGCCCGAAGACCTCGAAGGCGTCGCCGAGCAGATGGCGGACGCGGGCGGCTACGCGTCCTTCACCGACTGGAACTGAACCCCGGCGGTCCCGTGGCCCCCGGAGCGCCGGAACCCCAGGCCCCCCGGCCCGCCCTCGGCAGACGGCGCGGCGGCCGACGGGTACCCTCACACGCACCGCCCCGGTGCGGCCCCCTCACGGCACAACCGATCCGCCGCCGCTCCGGCCTGCGACGAATCAATCCGCGCCCATACGACCTGACGACCTCTGGGGAGACTGACGACGATGGCCGACCGCGTCACGGTGATCGGCTGGGACGGCTCGCCCCTCGCGCCCGCGGCCACGTCCGCCCTCGCCGCCGCCACCCTGGTGGCCGGTGCCGCCCACCATCTCGCCCTGCCGGAAATACCGCCGGACGCCGAACGAATCCGCCTCGGCAGCGTCGACCTCGCCGCCCGCAGGATCGCCGGACACCGGGGCAGCGCCGTCGTACTCGCCGACGGCGACCCGGGCTTCTTCGGCGTCGTACGCACCCTGCGCGCCCCCGAGCACGGCCTTGAGGTCGAGGTCGTACCCGCGGTCTCCGCCGTGGCCGCCGCCTTCGCCCGCGCCGGAATGCCCTGGGACGACGCGCAGGTGGTGGTCGCCCAGCAGCGCACACTGCGTCGCGCCGTCAACGTGTGCCGGGCGCACACCAAAGTCGCCGTCCTCACCTCCCCGGGCGCCGGGCCCGCCGAACTCGCCCTGCTGCTCCAGGGAGTGCACCGCACCTTCGTCATCTGCGAGGAGCTGGGCACCGACCGCGAACAGGTCACCGTCCTCACCTCCGACAAGGCCGCCGACCACGTCTGGCGCGACCCCAACGTCGTCATCGTCGTCGGCGGCATCGGCACCGCGCCCGCCCGCACCGGCGGCTGGATCGCGGGCCACGACCCCGAGTACCCGCCCGCCGTGCGGGGTTGGGCACTGCCCTCCGAGGAGTACGGCATCGACCTCGACGAGGGCGAGTCGACCTGGCTGCGCGCGGCCCAACTCGCCCGGCTGGGCGCCCGTACCGGCGACCTCGTCTGGGACATCGGTTCCGGCAGCGGCGCACTCGCCGCCGAGGCGGGGCGCTTCGGCGCGGCCGTGATCGCCGTCGACGCCGAACCGGGGGCCTGCGCGAGCACGGCCGCCGCCGCCCGTCGCGCCGGCGTACAACTGGAAGTCGTGGAAGGCCGTGCGCCCCACGTGCTGGAAAACCTGCCCGAGCCCGACGTCGTACGCATCGGCGGCGGGGGAGTGGACGTCGTCATCGCCTGCGCCGACCGCAGGCCCGCGCGCATCGTGACCCACGCGGCGACACGGGACGAGGCCGAGGTCATCTGCACCGCGCTCCGCGAGGGCGGCTACGTCGTGGAATGCGTCCTGCTCCAGTCCGTCGAGATGGACACCGGGGCCTGGTCGGAGCGCGAACGCTCCGTGGTTTTCCTCGTCTCGGGGAGCCGGCCGGACCGCGCCCCCTGACCCCGTTGTCAGAGGCGCGGGGTAGGCTGACCGATCGTTGTACCGCAGCCGGTCGTTCGTCGCTTCGTTCGTCAATGTCCGGAAAAGGGGGTCGTTTTGGACCCTCATGTGGTACGGCTGCACCGGGGGACGCGCAACGTGGCGCAGCCCACAGTTGGCCGCCGCAGATCACCGCGTGTTGGCCGCGAACGGCCGCGAGAATACGTGAGGGTCGCGGCTCGGTTCGTGCCGCGCGGCGCCCACGCTCGTTGACACTGACGGGCGCCGGACGCGCCGTCGAATCGGGCGCCCCGGTCGAAGGGCCGAAGGAGCACAACCAATGGGCGAGGGGTACGCATGACTGACACCGGCCAGGTCCCGGGCGAGGGACAGCCGGAGAACGCAGGCATGGCGGAGCAGCCGGGCGACCCCGCTGCCGGCTCCTACGCCTACCTGGGCCCCTCCGACAGTGCTCCCGAGGACGACGACCTTCTGCTGATGCCGAGTTCACAGGGCGCGTGGGGCGATCCGCAGCCGGCGCCGCCGGAGCCGCTCGCGCCCGTCGCTCATTCAGTGCCCGTGCCCGAGCCTGTCGCCGCGGCCCAGATCCCGCAGCAGATGGGCCAGGCCGAATTCGCGCCGCAGCAGCCGCAGTCGCAGCTCGCGACGTACTCGCAGCCGGAGGCGCGGCCCGCGCCGGGGTCCGACTCGCTCGGGCACGGCCAGGTGTCGTACCAGACCCAGGCGCCCCCGGAGTTCCAGCCGGTGCCCGGCCCCGAGGGTCTGCCTGAGTATCCGGCGCCGGACGTGGCCCACATGCAGATGCAGATGCGGCCGATGGAGCCGACGCCGTCCGCGCCGCCCGTGGCGCAGCAGGCCGAGTTCGCGGTGGCGCCGGAGGCGTACGCCCCGGTGGAGACCCCGGCTTCGGAGGCCGTGGCGCAACCGGCCCCGGAGTTGTCCCAGGAGGCCGTCCGAGAGGCACCGCGGGAAGTGCCGCAGGGAGTCGCCGAGGCGACCGCGCCGCCGGCGGCGGAAGCGCCCGCGCCCGTGACCGAACCGGGCGCGCACGAAACCGGTGGCCGCGACTCGGGCTCGGTCGACCTCGGGGCCGTACGGGTCCCGACCGCCACGCCCACACCGACGCCGCCTCCCGCGCGCCGACCGCTGCACCTGGGCCCGCCGATGCCCGACTCCACGGGTGGCGTGGTGCGTTCGCTCGCCGACCGTGGTCCCACGAGTACGCCGCCGACCCCGGTTCGCGTACGGACACAGGGGCCGCCCACGGTCGGCCCCGAGTATCTGGACATCCCGCGCGAGGAGGCCGCGGCGCTGCCGGGGCCGCAGCTCGGCGCGATTCCCGTGCGGGGCGCGGACCCGTGGGCGTCGCTGCCGCCGCAGTCCGAGACGCCGGTGACGGAGGCCGCGGTCGCGGTCGCCGTTGCCGTTGCTGTTGCCGAGGTGGCGGAACCGCAGGTGGTGGCGGAGGAAGCCGTCCCCGAGCCCTCCGCGGAAACGGTCGTCCCTGATTTCGGACCGGAGTTCGCCCCTGAGCCGGTGGTGGAGCCCGAGCCCGAGCCGGAGCCCGTGCCGGTTCAGGAAGCCGCGGCGGAGCCGGAGCCCGAACCGGCGCCCGACCCTGTGCTCGACGCGGTGGCCGAGCCGACTCCCGAGCCGACTCCCGAGCCGGTCGCCGAGGAACTCGTGGCGGAGCCCACGCCTGAGCCCGTGCCCGAATCCGTGCCCGAATCCGTCGTGGTCGCGGCCGAGTCCCCGGTCATCGAGCCGGTCGAGGCCGAGGAGAAGCGCGAGCCGATAGCGCTGCCCGGCGCGGACCCCGCACCGTCCGCCCCGGCCGAGCCGTCGCCGACCGCCGAGGCCCAGCCCGAGCCCGAGCCGGTACACGCGGAGCCCGAGCCGGTACACGCGGAGCCCGAGCCCGTACCGGTCGCGGCGGCGGCGGAGGAGCACGAGCCGGAGCCCGCCCCAGAACCCGCACCGGCCCCCGCACCCGAACCGGTAGCCGCAGCGGTCCCCGTCGCGGCCC
>NZ_JARJHW010000259.1:0-8153 GCF_040560175.1 Streptomyces panacea | reverse complement strand
GCGTCGGCCGGGAACGCCCCGAGCCCGGTCTGCCGGGCCAGCCGCGCGTACGCCCGCGGCTCCACGCCGATCATGGTCACGCCGAGCGTCGTCCGGAAGCCCCTGATGTCGGGCGGGAGCGGTACGCCGTACTCGACCCGGACCGCGGTCACTTCCCCGACCCCCACGCTGTCCCGAACAGCCGCCGCCAGCCCGTCGGGCAGCACCGGCGCGGAGCCGGCGGCGCTGATCCGGGCGTCGGCGCCCGTCGCGAGCAGGGCGGCGCGCTCCCTGGCGCCGTCGATCCCGGCGAGCACCGAGCCGCCGAAGGCCGCCGTCGTCAGCGCGACGAGCAGGGCGAGCAGCGGAAGCGCGCCCGACGACGACGCGCGGCCCGCGCGGGCCAGCGAGAGGAAACCGACCGCGCCGCGCAGCCGACCGGCGGGGCGGCCGACGAGACGCAGCGGCAGCGGATAGAGCCGTACGAGAACCAGCGCGGCGATCAGCCCGACCAGCACCGGTGCGGAGCTGACCAGATAGTCCACGTCCCCGATCCCGCCGTCCCCGATCCCGCCGTCGCCGGTGGCGTCGGCCGCCCCGCCCGTGCCCCGACGGCGCAGCGCGACGACCGCGCCGATCGCCAGCGCCAGCAGGGTCAGCTCGGCCGTCGTGCGGCGGCGGGAGGGCCGGGCCCGTACAAGATCCTCGCGGCCCCCGTGCTGCCCCGGCCCGCGGTGCCCCACGACGGCCCGGACCGGGGGCGCGGCACACGCCAGCAGGGCGGCGCCGCCCGCCGCTGCCACGGCGGGCGCCAACCGGGCCTCCGGGACGGTCAGTACGGCCAGCAGCAGGCCGACAGCCGCCGCCGGTACGGCGATCACCGCCGTCTCCGCGAGGAGCCGGCCGCCGATCCCGAGCAGCGATCCGCCGCGGGAGCGCAACAGGGCGAGTTCGGCCTGCCGCCGTGCGGCGACGAGGCCGCCCGCCATCACCAGCACGACGGCCGCCACGGCCCCGATCCCCAGAGCCGCGACGGTGACGACCGGAGCGATGGCCGCGCGCATGGAACGGTGCCCGGCGACGATCCCGTCAAGTCCCGTCGCCACCACGGCGGAGGGCCCGACGAAGGTCGGGGCGCGCAGTTCGGTCAGCTCGGGTCCGTTCTCCAAGGAGGCGATGCGCGAGGCGAGTCGTGGCGCGTCGCGTGCGGTGAGAGCCGTGGCGTCCGGGGCGATCCGCCAGTACATCTGGGGCTCGCCGGAGGTGCCGAGCAGCGCGGGCGCGGCGTCCGGTGCCAGCAAGAGGGAGGCGCGCCAGTAGCGGGGCGGCGGCCAGTCTCTGGTCGGTTTGGCGACGAGGGCGGGGGAGCCGAGCGTGGTCTCGACGGCCCAGTAGCTGTTCTCCGGGTCCCGTGGCGTGACGATGCCGGTGATCCGTACGCCCAGCTCGTCCCGGTCCACACCCGGTACGTGCACCACCGAACCGACCTTGATCCGCAGCGACTTCGCCGTCTCGGCGGTGACCGCCGCCTCCACCTCCCCGGTGCGCTCCGTCACCGTGCCGTCGGCGCGCGGGAACCGCCCCTCGCGGAGCGCGGAGTGGCGGTCGAGGCCGGCCTGCGCGGCGAGGGTGAGCATCGGCGGCAGATGGTCGGGCGCGGCCAGCCAGGCGTCGGTGCCCTCGACCGGCTCGGAGGTCCGTACGCCGTACGCCGAACCGCCCTCGTCGGCGCGCACCGGTGCGGGCAGACTCGCCGTGATCCTCCGCTGCGTCTGCGCCACCCGGGCGCCGCGCAGGGCCTCCTCCTGGTCCGCCCGCGGTACGCCGAGGCCGGGGGCGGGCGCGCTGATCTCCAGCACGCTCTCGGTGGCCGTGGCCGTACGGATGTCGTGGCGCAGGCCGTTCGTCTCGTAGGCGTCGACGGAACGGGGGAACGCGGCGGCGAGGTAGGCGGTGAGTACGACGAGCACGGCCGTCGCCGCGGCGGCCCCGGGCGCCGTCCGCAGCCGCGTCCGTATCCACGGGGCGACGACCCGCACCGGGCGGCCGGGCGCGACGGCCCGCACCGTGGACCGGTCACGACGGCCGGGCGAAGGTACGCCCATCTCAGTTGCCTCCCCGTTCGCGCAGCGTGAGCGCCGGGTCCGTACGGCGCAGGGTGAGGTAGGCGATCAGCAGCAGCGGAACCGCGGACACCCCCGCCAGCAGCGCGACGACCTGGCCGGCGGGCAGCTCCACCAGGACGGCGGGCACCGGCTGCGTGGCCTGCCCCGTCAGGACGACCAAGGGCACGACCGCCCTGGTGAGTACGGCGCCGAGGGCGAGGCCGACCAGGAGTGCGACCGTGAGCAGCAGGCCCTGTTCGGTGGCGATCAGCCGGGCGAGCTGTCGGCGCGAGGTGCCCAGCGCCCGCAACAGTGCGAATTCGGCGGCCCGTTCACGGAGCGACCCCACCGCGCTCACCGCGAAGCCGACGGCCGCCAGCGCCGCCGCCGCGATCGCGGCGGCCAGCAGCGCGGACTGCGGACCGACTCCCAGCGGATCGCTCAGCAGCTCCTCCGCCGTCTCGTCGCGCACGATGACCTGCGACGGGTCGACATCCGACCGTTGGCGCAGCGTCTCGGCGATCTCCGCCGTGCGGCCGGGTGCCGCGCTCAGCCACCACTCGGTGGGGGCCAGCGGCGCCTCCCGCCGGTCGACGAGCACCTGATTGACGGCGCGCAGATCCATCAGGAGCCCGCCGCCGTCGCCCGTGCGCCCGCCGTCGGCTGTCTCGGCCGCGGCCCCCGCGCTCAGGGCGCCGGGACCGGTGGTGGGCAGTTGGGCGACGGAGCGCACGATCCTGACGCGGAGCCGGTCGCCCGCGATCTCGACGTCCACGTTCTGCCCGGTCCTCGCCCCGGCGGCCCGCAGGAAGCTGTCGGTGGCTATCGCGGTCAGCACGGCGGGCGGCTCGGGGCGCGGTACGCCCACCTGGACGCTGAGGCGCCGCGTCGGGTCCAGGTAGGCCCCGTCCCGCGGGCCGACCCCCGTCTCGTACGAGAGAGCCAGCGGCGCCGCCGCCGAGACCACCGGCTTCAGCGGCCGGTCAGGGTCCGGCAGGCCGTCCAGCGACGCGAGGAGCGTCGCCCGCCAGCCGAAGTCCGCGGCGACGTCCACCGGTCGCTCGGCGCCGTCGGCGTCCAGGGACCGGAGCGCGTCGACGCTGAGCCGGTGGGTCTCGCTCCTGCCCTGCGGGGCGCTCGAATCCAGTTCCAGGCCGGTCAGGGTGAGTGGCCGCGCCGGGGTGAACGGCGTGCTCGCCGCCCCGGCGCCGCGCGCGGAGTGCGCGGAGTCCGCCGCGCCGGTCAGATCGAGCGTGACGGTGTGCGGGCGGCCGTCGACGGGCACCTCGCCCGCGAGCAGGCGGTAGACGATGCCGTACCGGTCCTCGACCGTCACCGTGGCGAACGGAGCGCTGCCGGACGGCGACACCCCGTTCGCCGCCGAGGTGTCGGTGAGCCGCAGCGTGATCCGGAGCCGGCGGGCGTCCTCGGGCAGCGGGACGCCCGGTCGCGCCGTCTTCGGCGGCTTCACCGCGTCGAGCAGCCGGGCCGCCCCGTCGTCGCCGGACACCCCCGACAGGTCCTCGCGCAGCAGCATCCGCTCGTCGGCCCGGCCGGTGTCCAGCGCGAGGACGGTCGCCTTCCGCTCCGTCGACAGCTGGGAGGTGGCGCGGTGTGCGGGGGCCGCCGCGAGTACCCCCGGCAGCGCGGCGTAGATCCCCGCCTGCCCGGGATCACCGGGCCGGTTGGCCAGTATCCGCAGCGACGCGCCGGTCCGGAAGTCCGCCTGGTCCTCCTGCGAACGGTCCCACGACGCGCTCTGCCCGATCGCCAGCATGCCCATCGCCACGGCCGGCACCAGCAGCAGCACCGGACCCGCGCCGCGCAGCGGCCGGCGGCTGAACTGCCAGCCGGCCAGCGCCGACGACAGGCCCGCGCCGCTCGCCGCGCGCCGTTCGGCGAGGCGCGCCACGGGCGGCAGCAGGCGCAGGGTCAGCACGGTGCCCGCGAGCAGCGCCAGCGCGGGGGCGGCGACCAGCAGCGGATCGATGCCCAGCTCGCCCCGGCTGTCACCGCTGAGCGCGCCGCCCGAGGCGGCCGTCCGCCGGTCCAGCTGCCAGTACGCCACGGCGGCGATCACCAGCAGTCCCACGTCGGCGCCCGCGCGCACCGGACCGGGCAGGGCCCTCGCCCTGCCGCGCCGCAGCCGGGTCAGGCCGGCCGGGGCGAGGGCGGGCGCCACGACGGCGGCGGCGCACGCCAGCGCGACCCCGCCGCCGGTCAGCCACACCTGGGCGGTGGAGGTGTCACCGAGCCGCAGTCCGATCTCGGTGAGCGGCCCGCGGTTGGCGAGCAGTCCGGTCAGCGGCCCCGCGAGCAGCGGCGCGCAGAGCGCGGCGGGCAGCGCCAGCAGCAGTGCCTCGACGGTGGCGAGCCAGGCGATCCGGCGCCGTGAACCGCCGCGCGCCCGCAGCAGATCACTCTCCCCGGTCCGCTCGGTGCTCAGCAGCCGCGCGACCAGCGACAGGGCGCAGGCCGCGAGCAGTACGAGCTGGACGGCGACGATCAGCAGCGTGGAGCGCGAGACGAGCAGGGCGCGTTCGGTCCGGTCCAGGACGCTCGGCAGGGTGGTCCGCGCGGTCACTCCGTCGGCGAACACCGGCCGCGCGGCGAGGGACTTGGGCCCGCGCTCGGCGGCGGCGCGCAGCGCGTCGATACGGCCGGTGGTGACGTCACGGAAGTCGGCGGCGGCCAGCCAGGACAGGTCGCCCGCCCGGAGGCGCCCGGAGTCGAACTGGGCGGGGTCCGTGAGCAGCGGGCCGTAGGTGGTGAAGGTGACCGTCCGGACGCCCTGGCCGCCGACGGTGTCCAACTTCCAGTACGGGTCGGCGAGATCGGCCGGCCGGTAGATGCCTGTGACGCGGATCGTGAGGGGTTCGTCGTCCAGCCGGTCGAGGAGGGTGAGCCGCGTCCCGGCCTTCAGGCCGAGCCGGGTTGCGGCCTCCTCGGGGAACGCCGCCTGCACGGGGTCGGCGGCGGAGGCGCCGGTGGCCGCCGGCCAGCCGCCCGCCACCAGCCGTACGCGCGAGCGGTCGAGCGTCGCGAAGTGCGTGAGGTCGGGATCGCCCTCGCGGGCGGCGGCCGGCTGAAGAGCGCGGGGGAGGGCGTACGAGCCCGAACGCTCCAGCTTCCGTACGGTGACCGGCAGCCCGTCGAACGACTCCCGCGCGACCTCGGACGCCGCCTCGTTCGCCGCCTCCCGGTCGCCCGCCGGGACCTGCGCGGTGATCATGAGCGCGGCGGCGGCGGCATCGCGGCCCTGGAGGGTGTGGCGGAGCGCGGCGTCCCCGACGGAGCCGGAGAAGGCGGTGAGGGCGGAGAGCACCGAGGTGGTCAGGAGTACGGCCAGGAGTGCCGCGGCGAGCAGCAGCCGATGCGCGCGGACGCGCAGCAACACGAACCCCGTCACACGTCCCCCGCCGATCCGTCGCCGATCCTTCGCCCGCCCCCGGAGCTTCGGATACTTTCAGAGGGCAGGCGTCCGGGGAAACCGCTTACGGGCGGACTTTGATCGGATCGTGACCGTTGTCCGGAACGGGAGGTCCGCATTCCGGGGCCGCGCCGACCGGGACCGCGCCGACCGGGGCCCGCGCGCGAGGGGTCAGCTGTTCACCATCGACGCGGCGGCGTACGTCATGTAGTTCCAGAGCTGCGTCTCGTGCTCCTCGGAGAGCCCCAGCTCGTCGATGGCCACCCGCATGTGCCGCAGCCACGCGTCGTGCGCGGCCCGGTCGACGGTGAACGGCGCGTGCCGCATCCGCAGCCGGGGATGGCCCCGGCTGTCGCTGTACGTGCGCGGACCGCCCCAGTACTGGATCAGGAACAGCGTGAACCGCTCCTCGGCCGGGCCCAGATCCTCCTCCGGGTACATCGGCCTGAGCAGCGGATCCTCGGCGACGCCCTGGTAGAACCGGTGCACCAGGCGCCGGAAGGTCTCCTCGCCGCCGACCTGCTCGTAGAAGGTCTGCTCCGAAAGCGTGCCGCGCGGAATCTCGTTCACCCTTCCATGGTCTCAGACGCACGGGCCCAGGACCCGTCCGATCGGGTCCGGAATCCGGTTACCCGCGGTCCGGCAGCCGGGACTGCTCGCTTCCGCGCCCGTGACACAGGACAGTGGAGTCATGGGCGTTCATCGCGAGCACCACGAGGCGTACGGGCCGGGCGACGACGAAGCCGGCGTCGCCGCCGAGGCGCGTGCCGCCATGGTGCGGGGCATGGCGGACGAGGGGACGCTGGACGACCCGGCCTGGCGCGCGGCGTTCGAGGAGGTGCCGCGCCATCTTTTCGTCCCGTACTACTTCGTCAGCGGACTCGGCGGCCACGACCGGCTGTGGTGCGACGACCCCGACCCGGTCGGACGGCTGCGCTGGCTGCGCGGCGCGTACGCGGACGGGGCGCTGGCCACCCGCGTACGGGACGGCGAACTGATCTCCTCCAGCAGCCAGCCCTCCCTGATGGCCCGGATGCTCGCGGAGCTGGACGTACGCGACGGGCACACCGTCCTGGAGATCGGCGCGGGCACCGGCTACAACGCGGGGCTGCTCTCGCACCGGCTGGGCGACGAGCGCGTGACGACCATCGATCTGGATCCGGAGATCACGGAGTCCGCCCGTACGCATCTCGCGACCGCCGGATACCGGCCCGCGGTCGTCACCGGCGACGGCGCGATCGGCTGCCGGCGGCGGGCGCCGTTCGACCGGATCATCGCGACCTGCACGTTGCCCGCGGTGCCGTCCGGCTGGCTCGCGCAGTGCGCGGACGGGGCGCGGATCCTGGCGCCGCTGGCGACCGGGCTGATCGCGCTGGACATCGGCGACGACCCCCACGGCCGTTACGCGGAAGGGCACTTCCTGCACACGTCGGCATTCTTCGTCCCGCTGCGCGGCGGTGTGGAGGTGCCCGGACTGCCCGTCCTCCAGCGGATCGGCGGGCTGCCCCGGCGCGCACTGGAGAACGATCTCTTCCGCTTCATGCTCTCGCTGACGGCGGGCAGCCTGGACCCGCACGAGGCCCTCTCCCTCTGGGAGCGCGAGGGGCGCCCGCAGCGGGAGAGGTTCGGCATCACGGTCGGCCCGGACCGGCAGTGGGCCTGGCTGGACGATCCCTCGGGGCCGTACGTCTGGTCGCTCGGCCCCGGCGGATCGTGATCGCCGCTCTCAGCCCCGGCGGATCGTGATCGTCGTCCAGGCGCCGACGTGCACCCGGTCGCCGTCCTTGAGCGGGACGGGGACATAGGGCTGGATCGGGTCCTCGGCGCCGTTCAGCGTCGTGCCGTTGGTGGAGTTCTGATCGACCACCGCCCAGCTGCCGTCGGGCTGCTGGACCAGGACCGCGTGCTGGTGCGAGACGCCCGGGTCCTCCGGCGGGACGGACAGGTCGACATCGGGGGACTCGCCGGTGGAGTGGCGCCTGCGGCCGATGGTGATCTGGTTCCCGGTCATCGGAAGGTGCTGTTCCGGTGAGTACGCGGGCAGGTTGAGGCCCGTCGCCTCGGGGCCGCTGCGCTGCATCATCGCCATGAAGTAGTCACGGTCCGGTGCGACGACCGCGGTCCAGTTGCCGGGCGGCTGGTACTGATGCGGCGGCTGTTGCTGCATCGGGTCGTGCTGCTGCTGGTGTTGCTGCGGCGGCGGTCCCTGCTGGAACTGCTGCGGAGGCGCGGGCGCCTGCGCGTGCGAGGGCGGCGGCAGCACCCAGTCGTCGCCACCGGTCTGCTGCGGCGGGGCCGGCGGCCCCGACTGCTGGAACGAGGGCGGCGACGGCGGGCCCTGCTGCTGGTACGGCGGGGGCGGCGGCGGTCCCTGCTGACCGTGCGGTCCGGGAGGCGCGTGCGGTCCGGGCGGTCCAGGAGGCCCGGGGTGGCCGGGCGGCCCGGGAGGTCCGCCCTGCGGGCCGAACCCGCCCGGGGGACCCTGCTGGTCCGGAGCCAGCGGCTCGGCGGGCCGGTTCAGCTGGGAGGGGCGCGAGCCCTGGTAGTCGTACGGATCCGGCATCCGGGGCGGCGACTGCTGGGCCTGGAAGCCCGGCGGCAGGTTCAGTCCGGGGGGCGGGGGCCCGCCCGGCCCTGTC
>NZ_JARJHW010000258.1:0-8182 GCF_040560175.1 Streptomyces panacea | reverse complement strand
GGGAGGCCGCCGGACGGGATGGACCTGTTGCCCGCTTCCTCGAGGAAGCGCTCCATGTCACGTACGTACAGAGACTCCTCGTGCAGTGAGTTCGTGGTCATCACGAGAGCGCCCAGGCTCGCCGAACCCGAGCGGACGGCGATCACGGCGGTGCCCGCCACGGCCAGCTCCATCCGTCCCGACATGATGAGCGCGGCCATCGCCCCGTACGTGATCAGCGCGGCCACGCCCGACAGGGCCGCGGCGAGCAGTTCGGTGGCCGCCTTGTCCTTGGCCAGCCGCGTCGCCTCGCTCTCCGCGCTCTCGGCCATGTTGCGGTAGTGCCGGAGGAGGAAGCGCCCCACGCCGTGCACCCGTACCTCGTGCGCGGCGGAGCGGGAGATGAGCAGCCCGGCGATGAGACGGCTGGCGCGCAGATGCTCCACCCAGGACATCACCGACAGGTACCGCCGCTGGGAGACGCGCATCGCGCCCCAGCCGCGCGGCGCCGCGATCAGCAGGAGCATGGGCAGCAACAGCGGGTGCAGCACGGTCAGTACTCCGCCGACGGCGAGCAGCGAGATGACGCCGTTCATGGTGGCGACGCAGGCACCGACCATCCGCCTCGCCGACGGCGGACCGTGCTGCGCGGTGTCGATCAGGCGGCGGAACTCGCCGTCCTCGATCGCCTCCAGCTCCACCCGGGCCGCGGCGCGTAAGTACTGCTCGTTCGCGGCTCGTTCCACCTTGGGCTCCAGCCGGCCGGCCGCCGACGTCGACCACGACGCCAGGAGCGCGCCCGCCACCGCGACCACCGCGCCCACGATCAGGGCGGGCACCGCGTCGGAGACACGGTCGGCGGCGCTTCCGCCGGCCAGGAGCGAGCCGAGCACCGAGTTGACCACCAGCAGCCCCAGCGCGGCCGTCAGCCCCTGGCCGGCCTCGGCGACGCCGACGGTCACCAGCGCCGGCCGGTCGGTCCGCCACGCGAGCCGCAGGGTACCCGCGACCATGCGCGGCATCGCGCGTACGGCGGACAGCAGGCTGACTTCGAGATAGGCCCACTCGTGATCGGCCCATCCCGCGTCGTAGCGGAGAGGGCCGCCGAACAACTCGCGTTCGCTGTCCGACACCGCGCTCTCGGCGGGCTTGGGACGCTTCAGCAATCTCATGAGGCGGCGCTCCCGGCGTCAACCTGACGCATCGCGGGCCGGGCGGAGAGCGACCGTCTCTCGAACACGCGGTGAACGCCGAAAGGCAGGGCGGTGAGTTTCATGGTTCCTCCGGGAGCTACGTCGATGTGCCGGGCGTTGGATGAACGTTGCTGATCAAGTGGCCGTAACGGGGGGAGCGGTGCGAATTCTCGATGGAGAACTCGCGCCGACGGCAGAGATGGGCGGACGTGCGTGAAAGTGGCCGTGATCCTGTGTTCGTTTCACTCCCGTGTGACAGGTGGTCCGATCGAGGGACGGCGTTGCGGTGGTGAATTGACGGAAGTGATGACTCGGCGCCCGGAGAGTGTGGAGGGGGAGCGGTCTGTCGTCGGCGCTGGGGCGGAGAGTTGCGAAGGCATACGGCCGGGCCCGGTGGTGATCGTTCCGGCAGGCGGCAACAGCCGGTTCCGTGTGACGCTCCGAGGACCCTGGACCGCTTGCCCGTGAGCAGCCGGTGCGCGAGGCTGGGCGACCGACGGGGGAGATACGGGGCACAGGGCGCGGTACCTGTCTGAACGGGGAGAGTGGTCACGAATGGCGTTGGAAGACGGACTCGACTGGCTTCTGGAGGATCTGACCGGTCGGGTCGAGCCGATACGGCACGCGCTCGTGCTGTCCAACGACGGCCTGGTGACCGGGGCCAGCTCCGGTCTGGCGCGCGAGGACGCCGAGCACCTGGCGGCGGTCTCGTCCGGTCTGCACAGCCTCGCGCGGGGATCCGGTCGGCACTTCAACGCGGGCAAGGCGCGGCAGACCATGATCGAGTTTGATGACGCGCTGCTGTTCGTCACGGCCGCCGGGGACGGCAGTTGCCTGTGCGTGCTGAGCGACGCGGATGCCGATGTCGGTCAGATCGCCTACGAGATGACTCTGATGGTGAACCGCGTCGGCGAGCATCTCGGCATCGCGGTGCGGCAGTCGGGGCCCACGCACACCACAGTCACCGACGCCTGAGGCTCAGCGAAGTTATCCACAGGGCAAGCGGGATTCTTGACGCGGGGATACGGTCGTCACCGAGAGTAGTCAATCACTCGCGGGGGAGACCGTCGATGTCTGTCATGGAAATCTCAGAAACACTCGCTGTCGGCCGAGCGGCGCAGGAACTACGCCTGAGGCGTGGCGAGTTCGAACTGGCCGCACAGTTGGGGCATGTCCGGACCGTCGGTGGGTCCGTGAGCGGTCGCCGGAGGGTCGCGCGGGGCGAGGTCGAGCGGCTTCGGCGGGCGGCGGGTTTCCCCGACGCGCTGCGCGAGCGGGTGCGGACGGTGGGCACGGCCGAGGGGGCGGAGTTGATGGACATCAGCCCCGGTCGCTTCACCCGGCTCGCGCGTGCGGGGTATCTGGTGCCGGTGCGCTTCTATTTGAATCGCTACCGAGCGGTCGTCTGGCTCTATCTGGCCGAGGAGCTACGGGCCTTCGCCGGCCGTGAACGGGGCCTGCTGACGGGCCGGTTGCCGCAAGCGCGGACGCCCTCACGGGTGCGTTCGGAGCCACGGACGCCGACCGGCGGTTCCGACACCGGCGTTGACTCGGCCGACTCGGCCGAGGCGACGGAGGGGGCGGGGGAGGACTGCCGTCCGCGTAACTGGCGAGGCCGTCGCATCGGTCTTCTGCTGCATGAGAGCGACGACCGGTGGGAGCGTGCGGCGATCGTCGGGTCGGTGCTCGATCCGGTCCAACTCGCCGAGCTGGTACCGGATCCGTACGAGCGCGCGTCCCTGAACCGGCTGCGGCCGGACCTCGCGCCGGGCCGTCCGGGATCGGAGGCGGGGCGCGAGACCGTACGACGGCTGCTGACCGCCGATGACCCGGACGAGATCAGCTGGCACCGGTCCAGTCTGACCGCGCTGCTGGCCGACGCCCGGCGGGACCGGGAGGCGCCACGACCGAGCGGCACGACTTCCGAGCCGGTACGGGCGGCCGAACCTGTACGGACAACTGCGCCGGTACGGACATCTGCGCCGTGCGGGACCGCTGAACCGGTCCCGCACGGTGGCGGGCGGGGGCATCCGTTGCTGACCCGGCTGAGGATCAGGCGGAACAGGGACCGGGAGGCCGCCGCCGTGCTTCGTGGCGGCGGCGCCGACGGGTGAGGTCGGGCCCGACCCGACCGGCTCGGCTCGGCTCGGCTCGGCTCGGCTCGGTCAGGACTTGGCTTCGCCGGTGACCATGGTGAGTTCGGGGGAGAAGCTGCCCCACTTCCCGTCCGGCAGCTTCGCGCGGATCTTCACCTTGTAGCTGACGCCGGGCTTCTCGCCCGCGAAGACGCTCTCGGTCGTCTTGCCCACGGGCGCCTTGTTGCCCCAGACCAGTGTGGTGGTCAGCTTCCCGTTGAGATGGATCTCGTACGAGGGCACCTCGCCGTCGACCTTGGGCGGCAGCCACGACAGATCGAGGTAGTACGCACCCTCCTTGACGTTCTTGTGGCGCCCGACCTTGAAGCTGATCGGTGCCGTGTCGGGGTCGTCGCCCGGCCCCTTCGGGGTGCTGATCTTCACCGGGTCGCTGGCCGGCGAGGTGTTGTCGGCGGCGTCGCGGGCCTGGAGGGTGAACGAGTAGGCGGTGCCGGGGCGTAGCCCCGTGACCGTGGCCGTGGTCACGCCGCCGCTCACGCTGTGGATCTTCGAGCCGCCCTGAAGGATGTCGTAGGAGGTGATGCCCTGGCCCTTGCCCGGTGCGCTCCAGGTGAGTTCGGCGCCCTTCGAGCCGCTGTGCTTGCCGCGCAGCCTCACCGGCTGTGCCGGAGCCTTCTTGTCCTCGGCGGTCACCGCGGGCGTGGTGACGGGTTTCTTCTCGCTGTGCGGCGAGAGGTTGCCGGCCGCGTCCTTGGCCCGCACGGAGAACGAGTAGGCGGTGGATGGCTTGAGGCCCGTGACATCGATCATCGTCTTGTCGGCGGGAACGTCCTGGACCTTGTCCTTCCCGCGGTACACGACGTAGCCGCTGACCTCGACATTGTCCTTGGCCTGTTCCCACATGACGTGTGCGGACAGCGCGCTGCCGGCCTGAACGCTGAGGCCGGTCGGTGCCGAGGGCGCCTGTGAGTCCTTGTCGTCACCGCCGCCGCAGGCGACGAGAGTGAGGGCGGTAGCGGTAACGAGCGCGACCTGGGTGGGGGTCCGTCGCACGATCGTCTCCTCCGTCGAAAGCAAGGGGCAATGGTCTAGACATATATGACACAGTGTCGGGTTCACTTCAAGAGGCTGTGCCAGTCGTAATCCGAACTCGACGGAAGCCGACACTCCGCCGGGGCCCACCGACCGTGCCGCACACAGGCCCCCGCGCACAATGACCTCGGCCCACCGGACAGCTGGAAGGAACTGAACGTGCAGATCGACCTCGCAGGCAAGACCGCTCTGGTCACCGGCTCCACCCAGGGCATCGGGGCGGCCATCGCGACCGGGCTCGCCCGCGCCGGAGCGCGCGTCGCGGTGAACGGACGCTCCGGGAAGTCCGTCGCCGCCGCCCTCGACAGCCAGCGCGCCGCGTCCCCGGACGCCGAGTTCGTGGCCGCACCCGGTGACGTCTCCACCGAGAGCGGCGCCGGGCAGGTCCTCGAAGCCGTGCCACAGGTGGACATCCTCATCAACAACCTGGGCATCTTCGGTTCCCGGCCCGCGCTGGAGATCGGCGACGACGAGTGGCGGCGCTACTTCGAGGTCAATGTCCTGGCCGCGGTCCGGCTCACACGCGCCTGCCTCGGCGGGATGACCGAGCGTGGCTGGGGACGGATCCAGTACATCGCGAGCGACTCCGCGATCGTCGTCCCCGCCGAGATGATCCACTACGGAGTCTCCAAGACCGCCCTGCTCGGAGTCTCGCGCGGCTTCGCGAAGGCGGCGGCGGGGAGCGGTGTCACGGTGAACTCCGTGCTCGCGGGGCCCACACACACCGGCGGCGTCGAGGACTTCGTCTACGAACTCGTCGACAAGTCGCTTCCCTGGGAGGAGGCCCAGCGCGAATTCATGCTCAAGCACCGGCCGCAGTCGCTGCTCCAACGGCTCATCGAACCCGAGGAGATCGCGAACATGGTCGTCTACCTCAGCTCGCCCTTCGCGTCGGCCACCACAGGCGCCGCGGTGCGCGTCGACGGGGGATACATCGACTCGATCGTTCCCTGATTCCTGATTGATGACAGGATGGTTCGCTGTGCAGACCAACACGCTTGTCGTCCGTCGCGCGGCATTCGCCGACGCATCCGACATCTCCGGACTGTGGCTGAGATCCTTCGCGGCCGCCCTCCCGAGCGTCACACGCCCTCACAGCGAGGAGCAGGTACACGCCTGGATCCGTGACATCGTCCTGCCGACCCAGGAGACCTGGGTGGCGACCGCCGGGGAGACGGTCGTCGGCATGATGGTGATCGAGGGCGGCGATGTCGACCAGCTGTACCTCGATCCGGACCACCGGGGCTGCGGCATCGGCGCCCGCCTGATCGACCTGGCGAAGCGGCGCCGGCCGGCCGGACTGTCCCTGTGGACCTTCCAGATCAACGGCCCGGCACGGCGCTTCTACGAGCGCCACGGCTTCGTCCCGGTCGAGAAGACCGACGGCCGGGGCAACGAGGAGAACGAACCGGACGTCCGCTACTGCTGGCACCCCGAACCGGGCGGCAGCGCCATTCCGGGGCCCGCGGCGGAGCCGGATCCGGCTCCCCGCTGACGGCGGGCGCTACGGCCGCGCCCGCATCCCGAACAGGAACCGGGTCACGCGGGTGCGCCGTACCAGAACGTCGTAGGCCACCACGGTCAGCACGAGTGAAGTCACCACGATCACCGTGTACTTGACCAGGATGGGCGCGTCGTGGCCGACCACGCCGTAGGCGACCGCGACGACGATCGGTTGATGCAGGATGTAGATCGGCAGCACCGCGGTGGCGAGGTAGCCGTACATCCGGCGCCGCCTGCCGGCCGGGGGAACCGCCCGATCGACCGTGTCCGGTGGCTCCGGTGGCCCCGGCGGCGTGGCTCGGTGTTCGCGGCGGCGGTCGAGAAGGCCGAGGATCGCGACCAGCCAGCACCACCCCGCGAGCCCGAACAGCGCGCGGGCCAGGATCGCGATGGCCGTCATGTCGGTGAACGCGTCGCTGTCGGGCGCCTCCCCGGCGGCGATGACGGCCGGCAGGGCGAGTACGAACAGCGCCGCCCCGGTCACGGCGGCGGGCATCGCGTCGCGTCGCATCGCGGTTCTGAACCGCTCGTCGGAGGCGAGCACATAGCCGCAGACGAAGAAGAGCAGATACGCCCAGCGGCTCCAGCCGCCGAACGCCTCCTCCAGCCCCAGCAGCGCGCAGATCACCGCGAACGGAACGGCCGCCAGCAGCACCACACCCCGGCGCCGCACGGCTGACGCGAGCCCGTCCCGGACCCGGCGTCCGACGGCGTCGGGCAGCCGGCCGGTCAGCGGCGCCAGAAGAAGGGAGAAGGTCAACAGGAGCACCACGAACCACAGATGGCCCGTCTCGAAATGCTCTCCCCGCACCACGAACGGGAACTCGCCGAAGTCCAGCCGCACATCGAAGAAATCGCGCAGGAACCGCGGGTAGGACTCGTGATAGGCGGGATCGGCCGCCCGCAGTCGCAGCCACTGAGGGACGGGAATGATCGTGAGCGTCGCGAACACCAGCGGTACGCCAAGACGCAGCAGCCGCTCGGCGGTGAACCCGCCGGGGCCGCGCTTGAGCAGCGAATGCCAGGAGCCGAGACCGGCGATGAGGAAGAGAATCGGCATCGCCCAGACCACACCGATTCCGGCGAGGATCATCGTCGCGTCGACCGTCTCCGGATTCTTGACGTAGAAGTCGTCCTCGGCGTCGAACACCAACGCCGAATGGAAGAACACCAGCCCGACGACCACCAAGGCCCGGATCGCGTCCAGTTCGGTTCTTCGCCCCGGCCGCGCGGCCGGTCCCGGTTCGTCCCCTACCGCTGCCATCGGGCCTCCGCCGCGTCCGCCCCGCTCGCCGTGTGACAGCGACCGACGGCGACCAGTGTCGTGGTCGCGGCAGCAGGGCGCCACCCTTCGGCGAATCGGAGCGCGACCGCCGCGTTGTTTGCCGGCCAGGGGCGAGATCGCGTCACATCCACCGGCGCGGACGGGCCAACATCCCTTTGGAAAAGACCAGTTGTGGGACAGGTGCGCGGTCGGGCGGTGACCGGCACGGAGGACATGCCCTGCTCATCCACACCGAACAGAAGCCACGCGTCGGCCGGTTCGGCGGGCGGACCGGCCGAAATTCGTCAGTTGGTCTAGACCTTGACAGGTAGTGAGGATTCCGGTTTGGTTCCCTCACCCCCATGGCGGCCGTCGCTCACCGACGGCCGCGCGAAGGAGTGAGTCGCTTGCGACAGCGAATCCTTGCACTGTTCACCGCACTGGTCTCCGCCATGGCCCTCGCGGTGTTCCTACCCGCCTCGACCTCGGCGGCAGCCACGTCGGCCGCCGCCTGTACCACCGGCTGGAACGCGTCCACCGTCTACTGGGGCGGCGACACCGCGTCGTACAACGGCCGCAACTGGACGGCGAAGTGGTGGACCCAGAACGAGAGACCCGGCACGGTTGACGTCTGGGCCGACAACGGCGCCTGTGGTGGCGGCCCGACGGATCCGCCGCCCACCGGCGGCTTCGTGGTCAGCGAGTCGCAGTTCAACCAGATGTTCCCGAGCCGCAACGGCTTCTACACCTACAACGGTCTCAAGGCCGCGCTGAGTGCCTACCCGGCCTTCGCGAACACCGGCAGTGACACCATCAAGCGCCAGGAGGCTGCGGCCTTCCTCGCCAACGTCAGCCACGAGACCGGTGGCCTCGTCCACATCGTGGAGCAGAACACGGCCAACTACCCGCACTACTGCGACACTTCGCAGTCGTACGGCTGCCCGGCCGGCCAGGCCGCCTACTACGGACGCGGTCCCATCCAGCTCAGCTGGAACTTCAACTACAAGGCCGCGGGCGACGCCCTCGGTATCGACCTGCTGAACAACCCCTGGCTC
>NZ_JARJHW010000257.1:0-8227 GCF_040560175.1 Streptomyces panacea | reverse complement strand
GGCGCCGTACGAGCGCCACCGTGAGGCCCGCCGCGAGGACCAGCAGCGCGAGGAGCGCCCAGGGCACGGTCCAGAATCCGGCGGAGCCGGTGGCGCTCGGCAGGGCGGGATCGATGTCGCCGCCGACCGGGATCGCGTCGAGGTTCACCGTGACGGTCGACCGCACAGCCGGGAACAGCCCGCGCACGGTCGCGGTGACCCGCACCGAGTTGCCCGGCAGCAGCTCCTTGATGGTCTCGACGCCGGGCGCGCGCAGCGGCCCGCTCACGGAGTTGGCGAAGCGCACGGTCCCCCGCGCGCCCAGCCGGATGTTCCCGGTGTTGCGTACGGTGTACGTCACCGTGGCCGAGCCGGTGCCGAACGGATTCGCCGTCCCGTGGTAGGTGGCCCGGACGTCCTGGACCGCTAGACCAGGCTTGAGTTCGCCGGCCACCCTGATGTGGACCCTGGCCCCGACGCGCTGCTCCACCGCGACCCGGTCGCCCTTGCCGTCGGAGCGCGACGAGGCGAGCGAGGCGACGAGTCCGGCCGCGTGATCGCCCGGGGCGACGCCGGCCGGGACGGTGAGGGTGAAGGGCACGACGGCGCGCGACCGGGCCGGGATCACCACCCGGCTCCTGGCCGTCCTGATCCAGCCTCCGGCGTCCTTCGACCTGACGCCCTCGGCCAGCAGGTCGAATCCGCCGTCCGCGGTGTTGAACGCGTCGCTCGCGTACACCTTGAGCGTCAGCGGCCTGGCGCTGTGGTTGAGGACGGCGATGTGGTCCCGCACCGCCGCGCCGGGGGTGACGCTGTACGAGAAGTCGCTGCGCCGGTCCGGCTTCTTGGGGCCCGACGGCTGGACGCCGAAGGTGCTGCGGCCCTTGCCGCCGGTGTCCTGGACGGACGCGTGGACGGTGGGTGCCGCGAGGAGCACGAGCAGGCAGGTGAGCAGCGCGGTGACGAGGGTGCGGGTGGACAGGGTGCTGGTCATGTCGGGGCGTCCGATCGGGGCGGCGGCCGTTCTTCGGGAACGTGCGGGGGTACGGCGGGTGGTGCGGGTCGCGCGGGGTACGGCGGGTGCTACAGGTCGCGCGGGGTACGGCGGGTGGTGAGTGGGACGGGTGGTGGGGAGCACCCGTCCCACTCACCTGGGCGACCGCTGCCGCCGGGAGAGGCGGTTCGCGATCGGATCACGGTCCGTCAGATCGCGGTCCGTCAGATCGCGGTCAGGGTGAGCTTGGCGGTGTAGGTGCCGGCCACCGTGGAGGTCGGGACATTCAGGCTGAGGTCCGCACCGAGGTGCGAGGTGCCCAGGCCGGTGCCCTTGCCGAGGGTGTGGGACGACTTGAGACCGGCCGTGCCCGCGTCGCCGGGGGCCACGCCCGCGGCCGGGTCGACCTGGTCGCCGGCCGTGACGCTCTGGCCGGAGACGTGGTCGATGACGTTGGGCGCCCAGCCGAGGTTCTGGCCGTTGATGGCGTGGGCCGCCCCGTCGGAGAAGTCGGTCACCTGGCCACTGACGGTCCACCCCGGGTTGCCGGCGCGAGTGTCGGTGAGTGTGACCGGGCTGATCTCGCCCGCCGTGGTGAGCAGTTCGCCGTCGGCGTCCAGCACCGGCGACGGCAGGGTGACGTGCGGGTCGGCGACGCTGATGACCAGCGCGCCGGCCTCGACCGTGGTGGTGATGTCCTCGGAGGCGGTGACGCCCTCGAAGGCACCGACACGGTAGGGGATGTTGCCGGAGTCGGAGGCGGTCCAGGCGGCGTCGTTCTGCGGCACGAAGCTCGCCGTGAACGCGTGGTCGCCGGGCGCCAGGCTGCTCGTGGTGAGCTTCGCCCGACCGCCGTCGACCGCCACCGTGCCGAGCGTCGTGGTCGTCCCGCCCACCGTGTCGGTGAACTTCACCGAACCCGTCGCGCCCGCGGGCGTGACGGTGGCGCTGAGCGTGACCGGGCTGAACTGCTCGGAGCTGTCCGCCGGGGAGACGGCCAGCGCCGTCGTCGTGGCCCTGGCCGCCGCCGCGTTCACCGTGTGGCTGACCGCGGTGGAGACCGAGGCGTTGTACGAGGTGCTTGACGGGGTGAACTCGGCGGTGAGCGAGTGGCTGCCCGCCGTCAGGTTGGTCGTCGAGAGCGTGGCGGAGCCGCCGGTCACGGGGACCGGGCTGCCCAGCGCGGTGCCGCCGTCACGGAACTGCACGGTGCCGTCGGCCGCGGGCGTGACGGTCGCGGTCAGCGAGACCGCGTCGCCCTGCTCGGTGGCGCCGGACGGGGAGACCGCGAGCGAGGTGCTGGTGTCGGTCTTCACGTCGGGGTCGTTGGCCTGGTACGCCGTGTTGGAGGTGAACCAGATCGCGCCCGTGAAGTCACCGAGGCTGGTGCCGTTGAACGCCGTACGGCAGGTGACGGTGAGGTCGTACTCGCCCTCCAGGACGCTGAAGCCGGCGATGTTGGCGTAGTCGCGCATCGTCGACGACAGCGGGATGAGCATCCCGCCGGAGGCCGTGGTGTTGTACGTCTCGATCGGCGCGTTGCCGACCACGTTCTGGCCCTCGGCCGGGAAGCCGGAGCCCTTGACCGACACGATGACGTACGAAGCGGTCTCCGGGCAGGCGCCGGACGTCGAGAAGTCGATGCCGCTCTCGTCGGTACCGGTCTTCGGGTTGATGTCCAGGGTGCCGATCTCGGCGGCCTGGGCGGCGGGGGCGGCGATCACTCCGACGGTGACCGAGGTGGCGACGGCCACCACACTCGCGGACAGCGTCCGCAGGCGTCTGTTGAGGAACACGGTGTCAGAACTCCTTCTTGGTTGGTCGGGGAAACCGGTTCCGGATCAGGGGGTCTGCTTGCTGGTGTCGCCACAGTCCGGGCTGGTCGCGAAGCCGTACGTGTTGATGACACCGGCCTGCTTGCAGACGAGCGCGTCCTTGCCGACGAAGACCGTGCTCCAGGGAGCCGTACCGATCTTGCTGGTGGGGATCACGTTGTAGACGTCACGCTTGACGCCGAAGTCGCTGTTGAGCGTCGTGGCGGCCTTGCCGTCGATCGTGCCGAGCAGCGCCCGGCCGCGGAGGTCCGCCACCGTCTGCGAACTCTGCGCGATGTACTGGGCGATGGAGAACGGCACGATGGCCTTGTCGTCCAGTACGCGGCCGTCGTGCTCCTGGATCGCGACGCCGTTCTTCTTGTCCTTGATGCAGGGGTACACACCGGCGACGACATCCGCGTCGGTGATGCCGACCTGGGCCTCCCAGAAGCTGCGGGTGCCCGAACCGGCCTGCGGCAGGTAGACGTTGATGCTGTAGTTGGGGCCCGTGCCGACGAAGGCCGGGTCACAGTGGTAGATCGCCTTGAGGTCGTTCAGGGTGAGCTTGCGCGGCAGCACGCTGGAGGGCGTGACCGCGTAGGAGACACCGTCGACCGCGAACGGCACGTAGGTGAGCCCCGGAGACGCGGCACCCAGGCTCAGGCTGGAGGACCGCGCGAAGTCCAGGCACCCGTTGTTGGCCTGGAGCGAGGTCAGCAGCGCGGCGCGGCCCGCACCCGAGCCGTTCGGGCGGACCATGGCGCACTTGTTGTTCACCGCCGGGTCCTTGGTGGTGATGTTGGGCGAGCCCACGGCGTTGTACGAGCCGAGGACCTTCGTGCCGTTGATGGTCACCACCTGGGACAGGCCGTTCATCACGTCCTGGGTGGTGTCCGAGCCGACTCCGGAGAGCTGGCGGTAGGTCGGCGTACCGGACGGCTCGGCGGAGGCGACCGTGACGCCGGCCGTGGCCGCGAGCAGCGCCGCCCCGGTGGCGGCGATCAGGATCTTCTTCTTTTTCACCTTCGTGTACCCCTCAGCTAGGCTTGCGCCTGTGTGTTGAGAAACCGCGATGGACCGCGGTTCGCCGATCTCCGGCTTCTCCGGAGGGTCGGCTCACCGGCCGGGGGTGGTGGTCCCGTCCCCGGCCGGTCGCTTTTCAGGTGCCGTCCTCCCGGCGCAGGGCCCGCAGCCGGGCCGCGACGGCGGGCGCCAGTCTCGGCAGGAGCGGTCCTCCGACGGCGGCCGCCAGCCCGGCGACGAGGACGATCAGCACGACATTGCGTACGGCTCCGAGCACCCACGGCGGGGTGAGCGCCGCTTCCGCCTCGGCCGCCGCCGCTTTCGACGGCGGTGCGGAGGGCGACGTTCCGGGCTTCGGGGAGCCGGAGGGGGCCGCGCCCGCTCCGTCGGCCCCGGCGGCGGCGGCGCCCGCCGCGCCGCCGCTCGCACCGAGGGACGCGCCGCCGTCCGCCGCGGCGGACCCCGGGTCCGCCACGCCGCCGCCCGCCGCGGCTCCGGGCCCTTCGGTGCCGGAGCCGGGATCCGCGTCGGCGGGGGCCTTGCCCGCCTGCGCCGCGATGGTGGCGGCGGCCCGGACGGTCCGGTCGCGCAGCGCCTTCGGCAGGGGCGCGTATCCGTCGGGCAGGGTGCCGGCGGCGACGCCCGGCTGCTGTCCCGCGCCGGCGGCGTAGGTGAGGAATTCCGCGTAGTCCTTGCCTTCGGCCTTGGTCAGCCCGGCGGGCACGGTCGCGGCGTAGACGAGTGAGGCCAGCGGATAGGCGGCCTTCGCCGCTCCGTCGCCCGGCGCGGGTTCGAGCACGTCCTTCACCGCACCCGGCTTCATCGCGGCCTGCCCGGCGAGCAGTCCGGCCGTGGACGGAGCGACGTACTTCCCGGCGCCGTTGCGCAGTTGGGCGGGGATCAGACCGAAGCGCAGGGCCGTCGCGGTGTCCGCCACCGCGAGCATCGCCCGCTGCCCGGCGGGCTGGGCCGGGTCCTTCTTGTACGCGGGCGGGTTCGTGGTGCTGTCCCAGGTGGTGCGGGACAGCGGGTCGCCCCGACCCGCGGCGCGGGCGGCGCCGTGCATGTCGGAGGTGTACGGGTGTTTGTCCTGGACGCAGAGCGGGTTGTCGGGGCGGTCCTCGAACTGCTGGCAGAACGGGTCGCTCTTGGGGAAGTGGTCGAGGGGCAGGTCGAGTTCGCGGTAGTGCGGGTTGACCTTCATTCCCGCGTTGCCGGGGTCGCCGTATCTGCCCTCGTCGTCCGGGGTGCCGTCCAGGAACTCGCGCGCGGCCGGGTCCGCGTCCACCCAGCTCCACAGCAGGCGTGCCGTGTCCGCGAGTGCCTCGGGTACGAGCGCGTCGCCGAGCTTGCCGCCGAAGTCGAGATCGGCGTACTCCGGGTTGAGCGCGACGAACTCCGGGTCGTGGCCGAGGTTGAAGGGATTGTTCTCGACGCTCGGGGCGAACCGCGAGTCGCCGTCCCGATAGGACTCGGTCAACAGCTTGGCCACCAGGCGCTGGTTGAGCTTCAGGCTGGTGAGCCGTCGGCCGTCCCGGGCCCGTACGGCTTCCGGCGCGGAGAACGAGGACTGGCTCTCGATGAGGAAGCCGATGGTGAGACCGGAGAGCGCCACGGGGGCGTACACCGGCTCCGCTCCCGCCGGGAGCTGGTCGGCCGCGGCGGGCCGGCCGAGGAACACCAGGCCCGGTGCGCCGGAGCCGAGCTTCGCGCGCGCGGTGTCGTCGGTCACCTGGGCATAGCCGAAGATCGACCTGCCGCCGGTCCGGCACAGCGCGGGCTGCCACCGGCTGACGGCCTCGGCGATCATCTCGTTGCCCAGGGTGGGGCGTTCGTCGGCGCCGATCGGGCAGAACTGGCCGATCGGTTCGAAGTGCAGCGGTACGACGAGGCGTCGCTCCCAGTTGGTGGCCGAGAGCGGTGACGATTCGAGGAATCCGCTGGGCCGGGCGGTGTACGCGCTGCCGTCCACCTCGGTCGTGCCACGCGGGACGACGACCAGCCAGCACCGCCTGCCCTCGGTCCCGCCCTGGGCCTGCTCCCCGGCGCCGGCCTCGCCGCAGCCGAGACCTGGTGCCTCGACAGCGGTCTGGGCCTCGAAGTACACCTCTCCGGTGCCGTCGGGGTTGGTACGGGCGTAGGGAACCTCGTTGGTGGTGTTGGAGTCGAAGAAGTCGTTGGAGTTGCCGGTCCTGGTGATCTGGCCGGTCACCGAGTGGAAGGCGACGTAGGAGATGCCCGTGGGCGAGGGGGGTGGCATCTCCTGCTTCGGGTCGCGCAGTTGGCCGTAGCTGAGCTGACGGCCGTTGGTGTACGCGCCCGCGGCCTGGTTGCCGGCCCCGGGGCCGAGCGCCGCCGAGCCGCCGAACTGGCACTGCTCGGGGTCGGGACCGCTCGGGTCGTCGCCCCAGCACTGCATGATCTGGAGGTAGTCGGCGGCGTAGGAGGTGTCGGAGCGGGTGGGCGCTCCCCCGGTCCAGGAGACCTTGACGACCTCGTTGACCAGGTGCCGGGTCTGGGCGACGGTGACCTTGAGGTCCGCGAGGTCGCCCGTCCCCGACACGGTCACGGGCGAGCGGTCCGCGGGGGTGCCGGCGGCATCGGCCGGTACGGCGCCGCCGATGACGGCGCCCGAGCCGAGCGCGCAGCAGAGCGCGACGACGAGTACGGAGAGCGCCCGGCGGGCGCGCGCGATCTTCATGACGTCGGCTTCCTCGCCGTCAGGTACCGGGACAGCAGCGGGGGGCCGACCGTGATCAGGACGAGCAGCAGGCCGGCCAGCACCATCAGGGCCAGCCGCAGTGTGCTGCCGGTGGAGCCCGAGGTCATGACGGGGACGGCGTAGGCGTCGCCACCCGTGTCCGCCCCGGTGCCCGCCGCGCCTCCGGTGGCTCCCCCGGCCGCCAGCGGCTGTCCGGTGTCCGGGTCGATCGCACCCCCGTCCGCGCCCGCCGGGCCGCCCGTGGTGCTGCCGCCCGCGGTGTCCGCGCCCGCGGCGCCGGCTCCGGAGCTCCCTCCGCCGGTGCCACCGGTGCCGCCCGAGCCTGACGCGCCGCCCGATCCCTGGCCGCCGGTGCCGCCCGAACTCCCGCCGCCCCGCGGCACCGTGGGCTTCTTGTCGCCTCCGGTGCCGGTGGAGCACTGGGTGGCGCCCTTCTTGTCGCACGCGGGCGGATAGGGGGCGGTCTCGGCGAGGGTGTTGCCGCCGTCGGCGGAGAAGGTCGGGTTGCGGCAGGTCTTGATGTTGATGTTCTCGACGTCGACGCCCGGGATTCTGCGCACCTGTTCAAGACCGGCCTCGACCAGGTTCACCGGCAGTGGTGAGTAGCCGAGGCTGTCGACATGCTGCTGGCCCTGGCAGAGGAAGTAGTACGCGAAGGCGCCGAGCGTCTTGCCCTTCTGGGCGTTGAAGTTGGCCTGTGTGGCCGTCGGCACGATCATGTAGCTGTAGCTGGAGAGCGGATAGTTCCGCCGGTCGGTGCTCTTGTAGACGCCGTCGAGGATCTGGGTCAGGTAGTCCGGGGACGAACTGTTCTTGTTGATCCGGGCGTTGAGCAGCGCCACGGCGACGTTCTTCGCGGTCGGCTCGGTGTAGTACCCGGCGGCGTTGAGCACCTTGGCCACCGGGAATCCGGTGGTGTAGACGGCGTACGAGTACTCGACATAGGTGATCGTGCCGACGTTGCCCGCCTGGGCGACATAGCCGGAGACGCCGTTCGATCCGGACTGGGCGACGAAGCCGCCGCCCGGCACCAGCGGGAAGTTGGAGGTGGCGCCGCAGGGCGTGGCGCGCCCGGCCCGGCCGCAGTAGGAGTTCCAGTCGGAGGCGTACTGCCTGCTCATCCAGGTGGTCAGCTGGGCGGTGCTGCCGGATCCGTCGGAGCGGACCACGGGGACGACCCGGCGGGCGGGGAGCGAGGCCGCCAGGGCCGGGTTGTCGGCCTTGATGGCGGGGTCGTTCCACATCTTGATGCCGCCGGTGAAGATCTTGGCGATGACCGCGCCCGACAGGCGCAGATTGGTCACCCGCTGGTTCCCGATCCTGAGGTTGTACATGAACGACGTGCCACCGGCCACGATGGGCATGTAGGCGTAGTCGCGCGAGGGCGGTGAGTCGACCACACCCGAGTCCTTGATCCCGTACGGAATCTCGGAGACCGCGTAGTCCACCGTGCCGTTGCGGAACTGGTTGCGGCCGTCGGAGGAACCGGTGCCGTTGTAGTTGACCGTCATGCCGTACTGCTTGACGTTCGCCCGCCACTGATCCAGGGCGTTCTGGCTCCAGGTGGAGCCCGCGCCGGAGATCGGGACGTAGGTGGCGGCGGTGGCGGACGGTACGAGGGCCAGCAGGACCGTCACCACGAGGGCGACGGCCGTCAGGCCGGCTCGGGCACGGGTGCGGGGCGGCGCCGGAGGG
>NZ_JARJHW010000256.1:0-8282 GCF_040560175.1 Streptomyces panacea | reverse complement strand
CCACGGACCACGAGAGGACCGATCATGCGTGACACCGTCGACTTCGGTATCGACCTTGGTACGACCAACAGCGCCATCGCCGTCGTCGAGGGCGGCGGTGTGTCCGTCATCAAGAACAACGACGGATGGGACATCACACCCTCGGCCGTCTGGATGCCCAAGGAGGGCCGGGTCCACGTCGGGCGCGCGGCACGCGACTGGGTGGAGAAGGACCCGGCCAATGCCACCGCCGAGTTCAAGCTGGAGATGGGCCTGGCCGACTCGCGGAAGGTCTTCGAGACCGCCGGGGCCTCCCTCACCCCGCCGCAGCTCTCCGCCGAAGTACTCAAGTCCCTCCGCGCGGACGCCACACACCACTGCGGCGCCCCGCCCGAATCGGCGGTGATCACCGTCCCCGCCGCCTTCGCGCTGAATCAGAACAAGGCCACCATCGAGGCCGCGAAGCTCGCCGGATTCACGGCGGCCTGCCCGCTGGTGCAGGAGCCGACGGCGGCGGCGTTCGCGTACGGCTTCCAGGACGCCACCGACCGCGCGTACTGGATGGTGTTCGACTTCGGCGGCGGCACCTTCGACGCCGCGCTGGTCAGCAAGCGCGACGGCGACCTGCGGGTGCTCAACCACGCGGGGGACCCGTATCTCGGCGGCAAGCTGATCGACTGGGCGCTGATCGAGCGGCTCCTGGTGCCTGCGGCTGTTTCGCAGCTCGGGCTGACGGATCTGCGCAGGGACAACCCCAAGTGGCGTGGGAACTTCGCGAAGCTGAAGCGCGCGGCCGAGGACGCGAAGATCCATCTCTCGCGGCGCGACCAGGTCGAGCTGATGGTCGATCTCAACGATGGTGACGGCAACCCGGTCACCTTCGAGCACACGCTGACCCGGGGTGAACTCGACGCGGTCGCCGAGCCGTTCTATGTCCGGGCGATCAACCTGTGCCGCGACGCGCTCGCCGAAGCGGCTCTCGGTCCGGACGACATCGACCGGCTGCTGCTCGTCGGCGGCGTCACGCTCTCGCCCGGCCTGCGCGAACGGCTGGCCGACCCGCGTCACGGCCTCGGGATCGAACTTGACGTCAGCCTCGACCCGACCACGGTCGTCGCCCGTGGCGCGGCGATCTTCGCCAGCACGGTCCGGATCCCGCAGTCGAAGTCGGCGCCGGTCCCGGCCGGGCAGTTCGCCGTCGAGCTGTCGTACGAGCCCAGTGTCACCACCCTCCAGCCCACGGTCGGCGGGCGCCTGCGCGGCTCGTCGGAGGCGGGAGCGGGAGCGGGGGCTGGAGTTGGAGCTGGAGCAGGGGCTGGGGCGAAGTCCGGCGCGCCGGTGAACTGGGCGGGGTACACGGTCACGTTGAACAACCCGCAGGGCCAGCCGCCGTTCCGCACCGCCGCCATATCCGTGAACGCGGAGGGCGTCTTCGTCACCGACGTGGCCGTCGACCCGCACACCACCTCGAAGTTCTTCGTCGAGCTGACCGACCCCTCGGGCGCGCGGTGCGAACTCACCTCCAACACCCTCTCGATCACCCACAGGGACCTGGAGTTCGGCGGCGTACGGCTCGCGAACTCGCTCGGCATCCAGCTCGCCGAGCAGGTCTTCGCGCCGATGCTGCGCAAGGGCGCCACCCTGCCCACCTCGGTGCGTGAGGTGTTCCGTACGTCGGCGGCCCTGCACCGCTCCGACGCCGACGCGACGATCCGGATCCCGGTCATCCACGGCGAACGCAGCCGGGCCGACCGCAACCGTACGGTCGGAATGCTGGAGATCCGGCCGCGCGACATCCGGATCGACCTTCCGGCGGGCAGCGAGGTCGAGGTGACGGTCGAGGTCGACAGATCCAGCATGGTGACGGTGATCGCCGATGTGCCCCTGGTTCAGGCGCAGTTCGAGGCCGAGATCGACCTGGACAACATCCGGACCAAGGACCCCGAGGCGCTGCGGGACGACTTGGACGAGGCGGAGGGACGGCTGTCGGCGCTGCGTGGATTCGTGGCGGACGCGGGCTCGGCGGACGCCGAGCGACGGCTGGCCAAGCTGGACGAGGAGCGGTCCGTCAGCACCGCGCGCGACCAGGTGGAGGCGGCATCCGTGGACAACGGCGCCGCGGCCACCGCGGAGGAGCGACTGCGCGATCTCCAGGCCGAGTTGGACGACATCGCGGACGCGGTGGGACTGCCCGGTCTCGTACGGGACCTGCGGGCCTCGCTCGCCGAGGCCGACGAACTCGTGCGCCAGCACGGGGACACGGCCGACCGGCAGGAACTCGCCGCGATCCGGAGCCGGGCCGACGAGGCGATCAACGCACAGGACTCGGTCGCCGTCCGAGGGCTCATCGACCGGACGGGGACGCTGCTGTTCGAACTTGAGCGGCGGAGCCCCGACTGGTCGGTGAAGCTCTTCTACACACTCCAGGAGATGCTCCGGTCGTCCGGGCAGGCGGGGCCGCTCATCCAGGAGGGCCAGCGCGCCATCGCGGCGAACGACCGGCAGGGCCTGGACGCGGTGAACCAGCGGTTGTACCGGCTGCTTCCGAAGGATGAGCAGGACAAGGTCGTCTGGCTGGGCAGGTCGTGAGCGAGGTGAGCGACGTGAGGGACGCGAGCGAAGTGACGGACCTGACGGGCGTGACGGACGTCATCGATCCGGTACAGGCGCGGGTCCTGGGCCTCCAACTGGCCCTGCGCCGGGCCCACTCGGCGGCCCGTACCGGGGATCTCGACCTCGCGGCGCGGCTGCTGGACGAGCTGGACGAGCCGGACGCGGGGCGGGTCAGCCTTGAGAAGACCGGCACGGGATCCGGTGCCGAGCGGGCGACGCTGCTGGCCGCCCTCAACCTGCGCGCCAAGGTGCATGCCCAGCGCGGCGAGCTGCCCGAGGCGGACGCGTGCTGGTCACGGGTGGAGGCGCTCGCGCCCGACGACCCGGACGCGGCGGCCGGCCGTCGTACCCTCGCGAAGATTGCCGCCGGACGTCGCCGCGCCCGCCCCGTCGTCCACACCGGCCGGGTCGCGGTGGTCGCCGCGGCGCTGGTGGGAGCCGCGCTGATCGGCGCCGGCGGCCGGTTCCTCGTGAACGACGGTGACGGCGGTGACGGTGACCGGGCCTCGAAGCCGGTGGCCGAGGCGGACACCGGATCGGAGCGGCTGAGGGAGGAGTCGCGCCGTGCGGACGAACTCAAGGCGCGTCTGGCGGCGATCGAGGGGGGCTTCACGGCCGAGGCCGAGCGGCGCGACGGCATGCTCGACGAGGTCGCGAAGCGGCTGGCGATGCCGGGCGTGGAGGTCCGGCGGCATGCCGAGGACGTTCAACTGGTCTTCAGCGCGGGGGTGTTCCCGTACGACTCCATGATCAGCCCGGATGGCGCCGAGGTGCTGACGGAGATCGGCCGCCGACTGGCCGACCTGGAGTCCGAGGCCGGGGCCGGGGCGGGGGCGGGGGTGGAGACCACGGTGGTGGGTCATTCCGTTGCCGTGCCCGGTGGTGCGCCGAGCGGTGGCTCCGTCGTCGCGCTGAACCGCGCCCGGGTCGCTGCCCAGTATCTGGCGCAGGACAGCGACCTGCGGCTGACGGACTTCCGGCTGGTCAGCGCGGACCAGCGGCAGGGCCCCTTCCCGGCGACGGACGCGAACGCCCCTCGCAACCGCACGGTCACGCTGCTCATCACCGCGAAGGAGCCCCCGCCCGCGCACTGAGAGCGCGAACTACCGGGCCGCGAACTGCGTGAGGATGGCCTGCACTTCGTAGATGTCGACGCCCTTGGTGAAGGTCTTCTGGATCGGCACCGAGGCGCCGGAGAGCCAGATCTTCAGCTCGGCGTCGAGATCGAAGGTGCCTGCCGTCTCCACGGCGAAGTGCGTGATGCTCCGGTACGGAATGGAGTGGTACTCGGTCTTCTTGCCCGTTATCCCCTGCTTGTCGACCAGGATCAGCCGCCGGTCGGTGAAGAGGATGCTGTCGCGGATCAACTGGTAGGCAGCGTGAATCTGTTCGCCCTGGCCCAGCAGCCGGGCGTAGTCCTGCTGTGCGGTGGCCGGATTGATGGTGTGTGCGTTGCCGAACAGCGCCATGTGAGTCCCCCATTTATCCAAGTTGCACGATCTTCGTACTATACCGGCCGAAGAGTCTGGGGCCAGAAGTCGTCGCAGCGGCGCCCGACTCCTGGCCCCCACGGCTCCGTCCTACGAAGGGCACGGAAGCTGAGCGGACTCGCTCGCCGGCCTCAACTGTGGCCGGGGTCGCGGTTGTAGAGCTTTCGCGCCCAGAGGTAGGCGAGGAGGGCGATGGTGATGCTCCAGACGGCGGTGAGTATGGCGTTGTTGCCGATGGGGGTGCCGGTGAGGAGTCCGCGGAGGGTCTCCATGACGGGGGTGAAGGGCTGGTATTCGGCGAACCAGCGCAGTGCGGTGGGCATGGAGTCGGTGGGGACGAATCCGCTGCCGAGGAACGGCAGCAGGGTCAGGGGCATGGGGAGGTTGCTCGCGCTCTCGACGGTTTTGCTGACGAGGCCGAGTGCGACGGAGAGCCAGATGACGGCGAAGGCGATCATCGCGAGGATGCCGATGGCGGCGAGCCATTCGACGGGGGTGGCGTCGGTGCGGAAGCCGATGAGGAGCGCGACCGTCACGACGATCACCATCGCGATCATGGTCTGGATGAGGCTCCCGACGACGTGCCCGGTCAGGACGGAGGCGCGGGAGATGGACATGGTGCGGAAGCGGGAGATGATGCCCTCCGTCATGTCCATCGCCACCGAGATCGCGGTCCCCTGGGCCACTGCCGCGACGGTCATGAGGAGGATGCCGGGCATGACGTAGACGATGTACTCACCCCGGCCACCACCCGGTCCGCCCGCCTGCCCGCCGCCGTCGAGGCCGGCGCCGATGGCGCCGCCGAAGACGTAGACGAACAGCAGCAGGAACACCACCGGCATCCCCGCCAGCAGAACGGTCATCGAGGGGTAGCGCAGCATGTGCCGCAGGTTGCGGCGCAGCATCGTCGCCGAATCGGTCAGAGTGTGGGAGAGGGAACTCATCGGGTCGCGCCCTTCCCGCTCACAGCGCCAGTGGCGTCAGCGGTGTTGGTGGTGGTGTCAGTGGGTTCGGGGTGCCCGGTCAGGGCGAGGAACACGTCGTCGAGGTCGGGCGTGTGGACCGAGAGTTCCTCGGCGTCTATGGATTCCGCGTCCAGGAGGTCCAGCAGCGCGCGCAGGGAACGGACCCGGCCGTCGCTGGGGACCTGGAGGGTCAGGGCGTCGTCGTCACGGGGCAGGTCGTCCAGGGTCCGGGACAGCGCCCGCACCGCCACCCCGAAGCTGGTCGTGTCCTTGAACCGCAGCCGCACATGACCGCCCGGGACCAGCCGCTTCAACTCCTCGGCTGTGCCCTCCGCGACGAGTCTTCCGTGGTCGAGTACGGCGATGCGGTCGGCGAGTTGGTCGGCCTCCTCCAGATACTGGGTGGTGAGGAAGACCGTCACCCCCTGCTCGGCGACCAGGGCGCGGATGATCTCCCACATCGTGCGCCGGCTCCGCGGGTCGAGCCCCGTCGTCGGCTCGTCGAGGAAGATCAGACGCGGGTCCCCGACCAGCGTCATCGCCAGATCCAGCCGCCGCCGCATCCCGCCCGAATACGTTGCCACGGTCTTGTCCGCCGCGTCGGCGAGATCGAACCGCTCCAGCAGCTCCTGCGTACGCCGCCGGCCCGCCGCCCGTCCCAGATGGCGCAGATCCGCCATCAGACGCAGATTCTCCCGGCCGCTCAACAACCCGTCCACCGCCGAGAACTGACCCGTCACACCAATCACCGACCGCACCGCATCCGGCTCACGGCCCAGATCATGACCCGCCACCCGCACCCGGCCCTCATCAGCACCGATCAGCGTCGACAGAATCTGAACGACAGTCGTCTTCCCCGCCCCATTGGGACCCAGCAGCGCAAACACCGAACCCTCGGCGACATCCAGATCAACACCATCAAGCACAAGCTTCTCGCCGAATGATTTTCGGAGTCCGACGGCGTTGATCGCCGATGCGGTGTGCGGAATGGTCATGAGTCCTCGTTTCACTGGGAATGGGCATGCCGGATCGAGATCTGGGCGTTGGATCAGACACCAGTTCGATCAGATGCGGGTGGGTGGTCGCGCTTCTGGGGTGTGCGGTTGGTGAGGCGTGCGGGACGGTGATGCTGCCGACGCCGCTTGTCGCGACGTACGGTGCGAGGTCCGTAGCGCCATAGTGGCATCATATTGGCGCCCGGACAAGGCTTTCTGGCTCAACCATGGCGTAGTCATGGCCTCGGCTGGCGTCGCAATCCACTGTTCTCGCAGGTGGCATGGCCTTTCGGTGTGAGCCGACGCGCCACAGATGGTGGCGCCAACCACCGCCCACCAGACCGCCGAAGCTCCACCCGGTTGCCGTCCCAGCGCCACAACTGGCACCGACTGGCACCGCCTGGCACCTCCCCCCGGTCAGATGGCGCCCGGCCCGCGCCTCGGCGGGGGCCCACTCCCGTATCCGCTCCCGCCGCTCCTGGGTGACACGGCTCGCGCCGCGCTGACGGAGATGCGGCGGTCGCGGCGTACGAATCGGGCCTGATCGTGCCGGGCGTCGGCGGACAGGAGGGGTGGAGGGGTGAGGGATGCGCGGGAGGGGAGAACCGGGCTTACGGCCGGGGCGTCGCGCCGCCGGACCGCCGACCGGTCAGGCAGGCAGGGGAGCGCCGAACACCTCCGGCTCGGCGGCGTAGGGCAGGCCCTCCAGCGGCCGGTCGGTACAGAAGCGTGCCATGAGGTCGGCGAAGTCGGCGATGCGTTCCACCGGGGCGAGGTGGTCCGTCTCCTCGATGGTCATGAACCGGGCCGCCGGCAGGCACGCGGCCATCGTGCGGCCCATGGCGGGTGTGGTCAGGGTGTCGTGCTCACCGGTGACGACCAGGCTGGGGATGGCGGGGGTCGGTTCGGGGCGGTACCACTCGTGGCGCATCAGGCGGGAGTTGTGCTCCGCGGACATGCGCAGCTGCTCGGGGTTCTGCGCCGCGATCTGCTGGTAGACGAGACGGGCGACGGCCGCCTTCTTGCGTACGTGACCGGTGCCGGGAGGCGACATGAAGCGGTCGGCCAGCTCACGGGCGATGGGCTCCGTCTCACCGCGTCGGATCATCCCGTCCCAACGCTCCATGGCCACCGCGTAGTCGGCCGGAATGACGGTGGTCATCCCGACGAGCATCATCCGTGCGAGGAGGTGGGGGTAGTGCTGGGCGAACCGTACGCCGATGGCTCCGCCGTAGCAGGCGGCCACCAGGTTGACGCGGGGGATGCGGAGTTCCTGGACGACATGGCGTACGGCGGCGGCGAGGAAGTCGACGCCGTACTTCGCGGGCAGGAAGTCGGCGGTCCCATAACCGGGGAGGTCGATGGTGATGACGGAGCTGAGGGGGGTGAGCCACTTCTCGTGCCGTTGCCACGAATGGCGGTCCTGGGAAGACCCGCCCAGGATCACGATGGGTTCGGTGTCGAGCCGGCCCTGGCGGGCGATGCGGCAGGTGTAGCGGAACCCGCCGAAGGTCAGATCGTGTTCGACGATCTCCGCGTGCCGCTCGGCCCCGGCGGCCGTTCCGTCGGTGGGCTGGGCCGGGAGGGAGGCGGCGGCATCGGCGGTGGGGGTGCGTGAGCTGGTGATCGCGTCGGTGGGCACAGGCACAGGGTGGCTCCAAGGACTGAGGTGGGGGTCTCGCCGTCCGGCAAGTGCCCCTGCACGTCCCGTAGTGCCGGCACACCGGATCCGGACGCGAGCGGGCAGGAGCTTTTCCGCTTCACTGCTCCTACCAACGACCAGAATTCGCCACGAAATCATCTGTGGACGGGTCTTGGGCAGAAAGTGGAACGGGATTCCCTCGTACGAGTTCCAGGAATTCGCGCATATCTGCGCCTTGCGGCCGGGTGCCCCACCGTTGGACGGCTGTGACGGGCGCCAGTTCGACGGCGGAACGCGGGAGCGCAGAGAAAGGGGTGGATTTCCGGGTGATATGGCGACGTAGGTTGACGGGCGTGGACGGACAGGGGCGGGGCTACGGGTATGTGGGGCCGGCGGATCTCGCGGCGGCGGTGCGGCGACCGGGTCGCCGGGGCCGGGCGATCCGGTCGGCGGGCGACCTCGACGACTGGCTGTCCGAACAGCCGGTGTCGGAGCGGCTGGAGCCATTCACCTTCGTCGTCGACCTGGCCGGTGTGCTGCGGCTGGCGCCGCGCCGTAGTGAGCATGTGGCCTGCGCGGGCAGCGGGGACGAGGGCGA
>NZ_JARJHW010000255.1:0-8277 GCF_040560175.1 Streptomyces panacea | reverse complement strand
GCCCATCGTGGCACGGGAATCCCGGGCACCACAGGGGTCGTCCGCGAGCGATCGGAACGGGCCGGTCAGCGCACCGCCGCCTCCATCATCTTCTTGGCGACCGGGGCCGCCAGACCGTTGCCGCTGACCTCCGAGCGGGCCGCGCCCGAGTCCTCGACCAGCACGGCCACCGCCACCTCCTTGCCCGTCGACGCGTCCTTCGCGTACGAGGTGAACCAGGCGTACGGCGTCTGGCTGTTGGCCACGCCGTGCTGGGCCGTGCCCGTCTTGCCACCCACCTCGACGCCGTCGATACGGGCGTTCGTGCCCGTGCCCTCGTCGACCACCGTCACCATCGCGCTGCGCAACTGCTCGGCCGTCGAGGACGAGACGATCCGGCGCGAGGGCTCGTCCTCGTAAGAGGTGAGCGTGTCGCCACCCGAGTCCACCACCTTGGAGACCATGTGCGGCGATTGAAGGATCCCGTCGTTGGCCAGTGCCGACGAGACCATCGCCATCTGGAGCGGTGTGGCGGTGACCTCGAACTGGCCGATGCCCGTCAGCGCCGTCTGCGCGTCGTCCATGCCGGACGGATAGACGCTCTCGGCGGCCCGCACCGGCACATCCTGCTCGGTGTCGTTGAAGCCCAGCTTGGACGCCATCGCGCCCACCTTGTCCTTGCCCAGGTCGGCCGCCATCTTGGCGAAGACGTTGTTGCACGAGTACTGGAGAGCCGTGCGGATCGTCGCGTCCCGGCAGGGCGCCGACGTGTTCTCGTTCGGAAGGACCGTGCTCGTGCCGGGCAGCGTGAAGGGGTCCGGACTCGCGGTCCGGGTGTCCACCGATCCGTACAGCCCGTCCTCCAGCGCCGCCGCGGCCACCACCAGCTTGAAGGTCGAACCGGGCGGCAGCGGCTGCCGCAGCGCCCGGTTGACCATCGGCTTGTCCGGGTCGTCGTTCAGCCGCTGCCAGGCGTCGCCGTCGTCCGTACCGCTGATCGCCGACGGGTCGTACGACGGGGTGCTGACCATCCCGAGGATCCGCCCCGTCGCCGGGTCGATCGCGACGGCCGCGCCCTTCTTGTCACCGAGCGCGTCGAAGGCGGCCTTCTGCACCGCCGGGTCGATCGTCGTCAGGACACCGCCCGGCGCGGCCCGCTCGCCGGTGAGAGCGTCCAGCGGATTCTTCAGCCGGGCGTCCGTGCCGTCGAGGACGTGCGAGTAGATGCCTTCGAGCTGTGTGGAGCGGTACGCCTGCGAGCTGTAGCCGGTCACCGCCGCGTACAGCTCACCGTCCGTGTACGTCCGCTTGTACTTCAGGTCGTCGCTGCTCGACGTCCGGGCGGAGCCCGTGACGGGGGAGCCGGCCACGACGATGTCGCCCAGCGGCCCGGCGTACTGGTCGATGAGCGTGCGTCGGTTGCGTTCGTTGTCCGCGAGGGCCTTGCCCTGGTACGCCTGCACCCAGGTGACCCGCACCAGCAGGGCGAGCACCATGAGCAGACAGACGACCGCGGTGCGCCTGATTGTCTTGTTCATCCCACATCGAAGACGAACGGGACCGGGCGCCGCGTTCCGCCGGGCGCCTCTTCTCAGAAACTCTTCATACCGGGACCGGCCTCCTCAGGAGGCGGGCGTCACCTCGGGCCGATGATCCCCCTCCGCCGCGCGGGGGAGAGCGATCATCAGGACGAAGGGTCAGAGCCTGCGCGTCGCCAGCGTCAGCCGGTCGCGCGCGTCGAACAGCGCGTCCTTGATCATCTGCTCGTGCGCCGGGGTCAGCCGCGCCACCGGCACCGAGCAGCTGATCGCGTCGCGCGCCGGAGTGCGGTACGGGATGGCGATGCCGAAGCAGCGCAGCCCGAGGGTGTTCTCCTCACGGTCCACGGCGTACCCCTGCTCGCGGATCGTGTTCAGCTCCCCGATGAGCTTCTCGCGGTCGGTGATGGTGTGTTCGGTCAGCGGCGACATCGTCTCCGGCAGCATCTTGCGCACCTGCTCGTCGCTGTGCGTCGCGAGGAGCGCCTTGCCGAGCGAGGTGGAGTGCGCGGGCAGCCGGCGTCCGACGCGGGTGAAGGGGCGGAGATAGTGCTGCGACTGGCGGGTGGCGAGGTAGACGACGTTCGTGCCGTCGAGACGCGCCAGGTGGATGGTCTCCGTCGTGTCGTCGGAGAGCCGGTCCAGGGTGGGCCGGGCGGCGGCGACCACCTCGTCACCGTCGATGTACGACGTGCCGACCAGCAGCGCCCGTACGCCGATGCCGTACCGCGTGCCCGTCGCGTCGGTCTCCACCCAGCCCAGCTCGACCAGGGTGCGCAGCAGCATGTAGAGACTGGACTTGGGGTAGCCGACCGCCTCCTGCACCACGGCGAGCGAGTGCATACCGGGGCGTCCGGCGAAGTACTCCAGCAATTCCACCGTCCGCACAGCGGACTTGACCTGTGCACCACCGGTTTCCGCAGCCGACATCGTCCCTCGCCCCTATCTTGACCACACAGAACGCACGGAAATAGAGTTCCCATGGATTCATCATCGCGAACTTTGTTCAGAATACCGAACAGCACCTCGGTGATGACAGCGGACGGCACAGGAATTGGAAGGAAGCCGCGGTGGCAGCAGCACCAGTCTGGAGTGTCGACCCCCGAACCGGGAAGCCGCGTGAGCAGGTCGCGGTCGAGGCCACGGCCGAGGAGGTCGACCGCGAAGTACGGCGCGCGCACGCCACCCGGCCCGCGCTCGCCGACCGTACCGCGCGTGCGGCGCTTCTGCGTACGGCGGCGGACCTGCTCGACGAATCGGGCGCGTACGTCATCGAGGCGGCGGACGCCGAGACCGCGCTGGGCCCGGTCCGGCTCACCGGCGAACTCGCGCGCACGACCGCCCAGTTGAGGGCCTTCGCCGATGTCGTCGACGAGGGCGCCTTCCTCGACGTACGCATCGACCACGCCGACGGCGACCGGACGCCGCCCTGGCCCGACATGCGGCGCTGGAAGGTGCCGCTCGGCGTCGTCGCCGTCTACTCGGCGAGCAACTTCCCCTTCGCCTTCTCCGTCCCGGGCGGTGACACGGCGAGCGCGCTCGCCGCGGGCTGCCCCGTGGTCGTCAAGGTGCACCCCGACCACCCCGCCACCTCCGAGATCTGCGCCGCCACGCTGCGCAGGGCGGCGGAGCGGGTCGGACTGCCCGAGGACGTGGTGGTCCTGGTGCACGGCTTCGAGGCCGGTGTGGAGCTGGTGAAGCACCCGCTGGTCGCCGGGGCGGGGTTCACCGGTTCCGTACGCGGCGGACGCGCCCTCTTCGACGCGGCGGCGGCCCGTCCCACGCCGATCCCCTTCCACGGCGAACTCGGCTCGCTCAACCCCGTCGTGATCACCGAGGCGGCGGCGGCCGAGCGCGCCGAGCAGATCGGCGCCGGTCTGGCCGGCTCGATGACGCTCGGCGAGGGCCAGTTCTGCACCAAGCCCGGCTTCGTGCTCGTCCCGGCGGGTGACGCCGGCGACAGCCTGCTCAAGTCGCTGACGACGGCTGTCAGCGAGACCGAGCCCGGCGTCATGCTCGACCACCGGATGCGGGACGCGTTCGTCGCGGGCGTACGCGAACGGGCCGAACTCCCCGACGTGGCGGCCCCGATCACCCCGGGCGCCGGCGGCGAACACACCGTCAGCGCGGGCTATCTGACCGTACCGGCCCGGCACCTCGCCGCCGAGGGACCGCACGACCTCCTCCTGGAGGAGTGCTTCGGCCCCGTGACGGTCGTCGCCCGCTACGGCTCCGACGCCGAGATCGGCGCCGTCCTGGCCCGGCTCCCCGGCAACCTCACCGCCACGCTCCACCTCGCCGACGGCGAGGCCGAGGACGCGGACTCCGGCGCCGCGCGGCTGCTCGCCGACCTGACGCCGCTCGCGGGCCGCGTCCTGGTCAACGGCTGGCCCACCGGCGTCGCCGTCGCCCCCTCGCAGCAGCACGGCGGCCCCTACCCGGCGTCGACCTCCACGTCGACGTCGGTCGGCGCAACGGCGATCGAGCGCTGGCTGCGCCCCGTCACCTACCAGTCCACGCCCGCCGCGCTGCTCCCGCCGGAGCTGCGTGACGACAACCCCACGGGGGTACCGCGCCGCGTCGACGGCCGCGCGGAGCCGGCGACCGCCTCGTAACGCGTCAACCCAGCACGACCCGCCCCCGACCCGCCCGGTAAATCGCTTGCCGGGCGGGCCGGGGGTTTGCTGTACTCCCCGACGTCGGCCGAGCGGCGGACCCGTCGAGCAGCCGAGGAGCCGTCATGCGCCGAGCGTCCATGTCCATGCAGCAGAAGGGAATTCCTGCCTATCCGAGGGACATGACGCTCAGTGAATACGCGTACGCTCAACCTGGGAATCCTGGCGCACGTAGACGCCGGTAAGACCAGCCTGACCGAGCGGCTGCTGCACGCCGCCGGAGTCATCGACGAGATCGGCCGAGTCGACGACGGGACAACCCGGACCGATTCGCTGGCCCTCGAACGTCAACGCGGCATCACCATCAAGGCCGCCGTCGTGTCGTTCGCCGTCGACGACATCACCGTCAATCTGATCGACACCCCCGGCCACCCGGATTTCATCGCCGAGGTGGAAAGAGTGCTGAGCGTTCTCGACGGCGCCGTCCTGGTCGTGTCGGCCGTCGAAGGTGTCCAGGCGCAGACGCGCGTCCTGATGCGGACGCTGCGCCGGCTGCGCATCCCCACGCTCGTCTTCGTGAACAAGATCGACCGCCTCGGCGCCCGCCACGACGCCCTCCTGCGCGAACTGTCCGAGAGGCTGACGCCCGCGATCGTCCCGATGGGATCGGTACGCCGACTCGGCACGCGCGGCGCCGACTTCACCCCGTACGGAGCGCCGGACCCGGCCTTCGCCACGACCGGACCCGTGGCCGAGCGGCTGGCCGAGCAGCACGACGCCTTCCTGGCCGCGTACGTCGAGGACCCGGCCCGTCTCACGTACGACAGGCTCCGCCGTGAACTGGCCGCGCAGACCGGGCGGGCGCTCACCCACCCGGTGTTCTTCGGCTCCGCCATGTCCGGCGCGGGCGTGGACGCGCTCACCGGCGCCATCGGGGAACTGCTGCCCGCCACGGCGGGCGACGAACGGGGCCCGGTCTCGGGCACCGTCTTCAAGGTCGAGCGCGGCACGGCCGGCGAGAAGATCGCGTACGTCCGGATGTTCTCCGGCGCGCTGCGGGTGCGCGACCGGCTGCCGATCGGGGACACCGAGGGCAGGATCACCGCGATCAGCGTCTTCGACGACGGCTCCTCGGTGCGCCGCGACTCCGTGGGCGCGGGCCGGATCGGCAAGCTCTGGGGGCTCGGTGACATCCGGATCGGCGACGTGATCGGCGACCCGGCCGCCGTCACCGCCGCCCGTCACCACTTCTCCCCGCCGACGCTGGAAACGGTCGTCGCCCCGCGCGAGAGGACCGACAAGGGCGCGCTGCACGCCGCGCTCACCCAACTCGCCGAGCAGGACCCGCTGATCAATCTGCGGCAGGACGAGATCCGGCGGGAAATCTCCGTGTCGCTCTACGGCGAGGTGCAGAAAGAAGTCATCCAGGCGACACTCGCCGACGAATACGGCGTCGATGTCACCTTCCGCGAGACGACGACGATCTGCGTCGAAAGGATCGCCGGTGCGGGAAGTGCCGCGGAGATCATGGGAAAGGAACCGAATCCGTTCCTCGCGACCGTCGGACTCCGGGTCGAACCGGCCCCGCCCGGCAGCGGCGTGGAATTCCGGCTGGAGGTCGAACTCGGCTCCATGCCCTACGCGTTCATGAAAGCCATCGAGGACACCGTGCGCGCCACTCTGAACGAAGGGCTGTACGGCTGGGCGATCCCCGACTGCGTCGTCGTGCTGACCCGCAGCGGCTACGCGCCCCGGCAGAGCCACGCCCACGGCTCTTTCGACAAGAGCATGTCCAGCACGGGCGGCGATTTCCGCCTGCTGACGCCGCTGGTGCTGATGGCCGCGCTGAAGGACGCGGGCACGATCGTGTGCGAACCGATGCACCACTTCCGCCTCGATGTCCTGGCCGACACCTTCGGAGCCGTCCTGCCCGCGCTGGTCCGCCGTCGCGCCGTACCGCACACGCCCTCGGTGCGCGGGTCGTCGTACGTGGTGGAGGGCGAGATCCCGGCGGCCCAGGTCCACGCGCTGGAACAACTGCTCCCGACGCTCACGAGCGGTGAGGGCGTCCTGGAGGCGTCGTTCGCCCACCACCGACCGGTCCAGGGCGAACCCCCGACCCGCTCCCGCACGGACCACGACCCGCTCAACCGCAAGGAGTACCTGCTCAGCACGGTCCGCCGGGTCTCGGCGGAGGCGCGGTGAGGCGGGAGCGAACGGGGCGGGAATGGGGGGCGCGGGCGCGGGGTTGCGGTTGAGAGCGGAGGGAGGCTCCGCACCGACCCCGGCCTGGAAGAGAAGCAGACACATGCGCGTGGAGATCTGGAGCGACATCGCTTGTCCCTGGTGCTACATCGGGAAGGCCCGGTTCGAGAAGGGGCTCGAATCCTTCGCGCATCGCGGCGACGTCGAGGTGGTGCACCGGTCCTTCGAGCTCGATCCCGGGCACGCCAAGGACGATGTCGCCCCCGTGATCGACATGCTCGCCGCGAAGTTCGGGCGGTCGCGGCAGGAAGCGCTCGCCATGGAGGAGCAGGTCGCCTCGCACGCGCGCTCCGAAGGGCTCGGCTACCGCGTCGGCGACCGGGACCACGGCAGCACCTTCGACATCCACCGGCTGCTGCATCTGGCCAAGGCGCGCGGTCGGCAGGACGAGTTGCTGAGCGTCGTCTACCGGGCGAACTTCGCCGAGGAGCGCTCGGTCTACGACACCGGGACGCTGGTCGATCTCGCCGTGGAGGCGGGACTGGACGAGGCCGAGGCGCGGGTGCTCCTCGCGGACGCGGACGCCTTCGCCGACGACGTACGGGCCGACGAGCGGGAGGCGGCGGAGCTCGGCGCGACCGGCGTGCCCTTCTTCGTACTCGACCGGCGCTACGGCGTCTCGGGCGGCCAGCCCGCCGAGGTCTTCACCCAGGCGCTGGAGCAGGCGTGGCAGGGGCGCGCGCTCACGCCCGTGGGCGACGACTCGGCCGTCACCTGCGACGCGGACGGGGCCTGCGAGATTCCGGGATCCCACAGCCATTCATAAGGATCCCTTGGGTGTTCCCCTTGAGAATGCGCAATTGACTATGAGAGAGGCGGGCCCCAGGGTGAGGTCATGGACACTTTGGGTGGCGCCGAGTTCGTGCCGGAGACGACGTATCTGAACACCTCGACCTGCGGTCTGCTCCCGCGCCGGGCCGTCGAAGCCGTACGGACACTGGCCGCCGAGAACGGCACGGGGCGACGCGACGGCGCGGGCAGTTTCGACTCGGTGGACGCGGCCCGCGCCTCGTTCGGCCGCCTCGTGGGAGTTCCGGCCGAACGGGTCGCCGTCGGCAACGCCGTGGCGGTCCATGTCGGGCTGGTCGCGGCCTCGTTGCCGCCCGGCAGTGAAGTCCTCATGGCCGAGGGGGAGTTCAGCTCCGTCGTCATGCCCTTCGCCGTGCGCGGCGATCTCAAGCCGCGGTACGTGCCGCTGGAGTCGCTGGCCGACGAGGTACGTCCCGGGACCGCGCTCGTCGCCGTCTCGGCGGTGCAGTCCGCCGACGGCCGGATCGCCGATCTGCCCGCGGTACGCGCCGCCGCCGCGGCGCACGGTGCCCGTACGCTGCTCGACGTCACCCAGGCGGCGGGCTGGCTGCCCACCGACGCGGGGGCGTACGACTACACCGTCGCCGGCGGCTACAAGTTCCTGGTGAGCCCGCGCGGTACCTCGTTCCTGACCGTCACCGAGGAGGCCCAGGAGAGCCTGGTGCCCATCCACGCGGGGTGGGTCTCGGGCGAGGACATCTGGGCGAGCACGTACGGCCCCGTGGAGCGACTGGCCGACTCGGCGCGGCGGTTCGACGAGCCGACGGCCTTCCTCGCCTACCACGGCGCCGAACAGTCCCTGGCCCTGCTGGAGGAGATCGGGGTCGAGCGGATCCACACCCATGTCACCGCGCTCGCCGACCGCTTCCGGGCGGGCCTGGTCTCCCTCGGGCACGAGCCGGTCGCCGCCGCGGGCTCCACCGTCGTGGCCGTTCCCGGCCTCGGTGACCGGCAGCCCCGGCTCGTGGCGGCGGGCGTGAAGGTGGCGGTCCGCGCGGGCAATCTGCGCGCCGCCTTCCATCTGTACAACTCCACGGCGGACGTGGACCGCGCGCTGGACGTCCTGGCGG
>NZ_JARJHW010000254.1:0-8286 GCF_040560175.1 Streptomyces panacea | reverse complement strand
CCGAGGGCGAGGGCGAGTCCGGCGGAGCCGGCCAGGACGACACGGGGGTCGATGTCCAGTGTGGCGGCGAGCAGTGCGTCGAGGTCGGCGTCCGTCTCCGCGTCGGCGACGACGGGGAGTCCGGTGGCGAGCGCTTCGCGCAGGGCGGTGCGCAGGTGGTGGTCCGAATCCCGTACGGCCTGGAGTCCCAGGAGCGCGACGGGGACGCGAAGTGCCTCGGCGACCGAGCGCGGTGGCGCGGTGGCCTCGGCGCGCCAGGCGTCGCCGGTGTGCAGGGGGACGCCGTCGGTGTGCGGGACACCGTCGCGGACGGTGCGGCGCTCGGCGGGCAGGGCGGGGGCGAGGAGCACGCCCCGGCCGGTGGCCGCCAGTGCGGCGATCTCGGAGGCGAGGTTTCCGCGCAGCAGGGAGTCGACCTTCTTGCAGACGACGGTGTCGGGAGCGAGCCCGGTCAGGACGGTGGTGATCCGGGCGGCGGCGTCGGCGGCGGAGAGCTGGCGCGAGTCGAGGTCGAAGACGGTGGTGGTTCCGGCGGGCGCGGGGGTGGCCGTGCGCGGATCGAGCAGCACTCTCGTGCGTGTTGTGCGCGAGAGCAGTGCGGCAGCGGTCTCGGCCGCACCCGACAGATCGTCGGCGACTGCGAGTACCCGCTGACCGGGTCCGAGCGGCACGAGCCCTCCTCAGATTGGTACTTCTGCTGGTGGTGACGGAAGTGACAGAGGCGGTGTCCGCACTCTGCGGCAACGCGTCCCGCCGGGCGGGGTGTTCTCGATACTGACACACGTTGCGCGATTTGCGCGAGAGGTCTTGCGCATCTCGCGCACACCGTGGCACGGTGACCGGCACGAAACACCTGGCACCCGCCGCCGGTGCATACCAACCGGGGTTTAAGCGCGAAGCGACCCCCGTCAATGTCAAGAGGTCAACGATGACCCGTTTCGATACCGGTCCTCCCATGAGCCGACGCACTCTGCTGCGTGTCGGCGCCGGAGCCGGTGCAGGCCTCACCCTCGGTCTCGGGTCGGCGTGCGCCGGGCCGACCGGGGCTCCCGGGCCGGGCACGATCAGCCTGGGCTTCAACCGCTCCCTGGTCAGCCTGGACAACAAGCTCAACCAGTTCGACGCGGCCGTCACCGTGCAGCGCGCCGTCCGCCAGTCGCTCACGCGGGTCGGCGAGGGACTCAAGCTCCAGCTCGTTCTCGCCGACCGTTTCGAACTCACCGCGCCCACCCGCTGGACGGTCCGGCTGCGTTCGGGCGTGCGCTACTCCGACGGCAGCCCGGTCACGGTCGCCGACGTCGCCACCGCCCTGAAGATGTACGGCCAGGTGAACGGCTCCTTCATCACCGGGTTCTTCCCCGAGCTGCCGACCGTCGAGCCGGTGGACTCCCGTACCTTCCATCTGCGCACCGGACGGCCCCTGCCGGTACTCGACTACCTCATGGCCAACATCCTCATCACCCCCGCCAAGGCCAACCGCCCCGAGGAACTCTCCGGCGGCCTCGGTTCCGGGCCGTACACAGTGACGTCGGCCAACGGCGGCACCGGTGAGTACTCCCTGGCCCGCAACACCGCGTACTGGGGCCCCCGTCCCCGTATCGACAACGTGCGGGTGCGGTTCGTGCCCGAGGAGTCGAGCCGGGTGATGGCGATGCGCGCCGGGGAGCTGGACGTCGTCGACTCCCTCACCCCCGACTCCGCCGACCAGCTCGACGGACTGCCCGGTGTGGGTATCCAGCGGGTCGCCGGCACCCGGATCAACCAGCTCTTCTTCAACTTCCGTAAGAAGGAGGGCCAGCCCCTGGCCGACCCCCGGGTCCGGCAGGCACTGAGCCTGGCGGTGGACGGGCAGGCGCTGATACGTGACGTCCTGACCGGCTCCGCCGAGGCGGCGCGCGGCGTGGTACCGCTCACGCTGGAAGGCGCGGTCCGCACCGGCAGTTACGTCTACGACCCCGGCAAGTCACGGAAGATGCTGGAGTCGCTGGGAGTCCGGGGTCTCAAGGTGAAGATCATCTGGGAGACCGGCGAGTTCGCCGCCGACACCTCGGTGATGGAGGCCCTCCTGGAGATGCTGCGCGACGTCGGCGTCGCCGCCACCCTCCAGCAGTTCGAACCCGGCGGGGACATCCTCCAGTGGCGCCAGGGACGTCGCGGCGACTGGGACATCCTGGGCAACGGCTTCGGCAGCCCCTCCGGCCAGGCCATCAGCACCCTCCAGGGCATGTTCGGCGGCACCGCGGCGAAGGAGAAGACCCGCGACACCTACCAGGGCTTCGTCGTCCCCCGGATCGCCGACGCGCTCACCAATGCCTCCGCCGAGATCGACACCGCCCGCCGCCTGGCCCAACTGGCCGCCACGCAACGGGAGATCTGGGCCCTGTGGCCCGCTCTGTGGGCCTTCGTGCCCGACGTGGTCACCGCCCGGCGCGACCGCGTCCAGGACCTGGGACTGCAGTCCGTCAACTCCTACGACCTCGCCACCGTGCGCCTGGAGGGCTGAGCGATGCTCCGCTATCTGGCCCGGCGTCTCGGACAGAGCCTGCTGACCGTCTTCATGACCGTCACCACCGTGTTCGTCCTGGTCCGCCTCGCCCCCGGCGACCCGGCCTCCGCCTACGCCGGCCCCACCGCCACCACCGAAGACCTCGCGCGCATCCGCGAACAGTTCGGCCTCGACAAGCCGCTGCTCACGCAGTACGGCGTCTTCCTCCGCGACCTGGTCACCGGCAACCTCGGCACCAGCTACTCCTTCCGGACCCCCGCCCTGGACGTGGTCCTGGAACGGCTCCCCGCCACCATCACCCTCGCCACCTCCGCGATCCTGCTCACCACCGTCGTCGCCGTTCCCCTCGGCGTGTGGATGGCCCGCCGCGCCGACACCGCCCGCGAACTCGGCGCCAACATCGTCACCATCGCCGGGCAGTCCATGCCGGACTTCTGGAGCGGCGTCATGCTGCTCACCGTCTTCTCGGTGCTCATCCCCGCGCTGCCCGCCTCCGGCTTCACCACCTGGGGCGGCCTGATCCTGCCCACCGTCACCGTAGCCATCCTCCAGATGGCGCTGATCTCCCGCCTGGTCCGCCGGGAGATGATGACCGCCCTCGACTCCCCCTACGTCACCGTCGCCCGTTCGCGCGGGGTCTCGGAACGCGCCCTGACGTGGCGGTACGCCATGGGCAACTCCTCCATCCCGGTGCTGACCGCCCTCGGCACCCGGTTCGCCGGGATGCTCAACGGTGTGGTGGTCGTCGAAGTCGTCTTCGGCTGGCCCGGCGTGGGCTCCCTGGTGGTCCGCGCCCTGGAGACCCGCGACTACCCGCTGATCCAGGCCACCGTCCTGGTCACCGCCGCCCTCGCCGTCCTCGTACAACTCCTCATCGACCTCGCCTACCCGCTGCTCGACCCGCGGGTACGACTCGGAAAGGCGGCCTGAGCCATGAGTACCGCTCTGAAGCCCCCTCCCGGCCCGGCCGCGGCCCCCGAGCGCCCCAGCGCCGTCACCGCCACCGCGCTGGCCCGATCCGCCGCCGCCCGCCGCCGGCGCGGCTCCCGGCTGAAGCTGTGGGCCGGTTCGGTCTGCACCCTGCTGGTGGTGCTGCCCATCGCGCTGGCCTCCGTCCTGCCCCTGCCCGGCCCCGACCACCAGGACCTGGGCCGACGCCGGCTGGCCCCACTGACCGACGGCCACCTCTTCGGCACCGATCAGCTCGGCCGCGACCTGCTGTCCCGCGTGCTGCACGGCGGGCAGGTCTCCCTGACCATCGGTGTTCTCGCCGTCCTGGTCTCCGGAGTGATCGGACTGACCGCCGGAGCCGCCGCCGGGTACTTCGGCGGCTGGGTGGACGCGGTCGTCTCCCGTCTGCTGGAAGCCCAGCTCTCCCTGCCGCTCCTGATGATGCTGCTCCTGGTGGTGGCCCTCTTCGAACCCTCCATACCGGTGATCACCGCCGTCATCGCCATCGCCCAGTGGCCCGAGGTGGCGCGGCTGACCCGGTCCCTGGTGCTGGTGGAGCGCGAGAAACCGTACGTCGCCTCGGCGCGGGTGCTGGGTCTGCGCAGGGTCGGCATCCTGCTGCGCCACATCGTGCCCAACGTCATCGGGCAGGCCAGCCTGGTCGTCCTGCTGCTCCTCGCCCAGGCCGTACTCCTGGAGAGCGCACTGAGCTATCTGGGCGCGGGTCCGCAGCGTCCCTTCGCCACCTGGGGACGGATCATCTCCGACGGCCAGGACTACATCACCACCTCCTGGTGGCTGGTCACCCTGCCCGGCCTGGTCATCGTCCTGCTCGTCGTCGGGGTCAACCTGATCGGCGACGGCCTTCGCGACCGTACCCGCACCCGCCGTCCAACAGCAGAGGTCACCTCATGAACGCCCCCGTCACCGCTGAGGCCGGTACCGCCGCCGACCGCCCACTGCTGGACGTCGAGAACCTCCAGATCGAACTGCTCACGGCGCACGGCGTCGTACGCGCGGTCGACGGTGTCAGCTTCCGGATCGCCGCGGGCGAGACCGTCTCCATCATCGGCGAGTCCGGATCCGGGAAGTCCACCACCGCCATGGGCATCCTGCGGCTGCTGCCCGAAGGGCTCGCGGTGCTCTCCGGCTCGGCCCGGTTCTCCGGGGTGGACGTCGTCGCCGACCCCGGCGCCGCCGCGAAGGTCAGGGGCCGCCGGGTCTCACTGATCCCGCAGGACCCGATGACCGCGCTCAGCCCCGTGCACGGCGTCGGCCGTCAGCTCGGCGAGGCCATCGCCCTGCGCCACCCCTCCCTGAGCCGCGGCCAGGCCCGTGACCAGGGCCTGGAGCTCCTGGCCCGCGTCCGGATCAGCGACCCGGCCACCGTCTGGAAGGCGTACCCCCACCAGCTCTCGGGCGGCATGCTGCAACGTGTCCTCATCGCCATCGCGCTGGCCGCCGAGCCCGTCCTGCTCATCGCCGACGAACCGACCTCCGCCCTCGACGTGACCGTGCAGGCCGGGATCCTGGACCTGCTGATGGAGCTTCAGGAACGCACCGCCATCGGCATCCTGATGATCACCCACGATCTGGGGGTGGCCCGGCTGGTCTCGGACCGGATCCATGTGATGCGCGACGGCCGGTTCGTCGAATCCGGGCCCGTCGAGCAGGTGGTCGACGCGCCGCGCGAGCAGTACACCAGGGACCTGCTCGCCACCGTTCCCGTTCTCGGCCCCTGGGACGAGACCCCGGGCAGCGGTTCCGCCGCCGCGGCGGCCGTCTCCACCGTTCCCGCCGGTTCCGCGGGTCCCCCCGTTCCCGCCTTTCCCGCCGACGAGGAGGCCGTCCGATGAACACCACATCGGCGAACACACCGTCCATGAGCACACCATCGGCGCACAGCCGCACGACGGGCGGCCCCGCGGCGGACACCCCCTTCCTCAGCGTCGAGAACCTCGTCGTCGAGTACGCCGTCCGGGGCGGCACGTTCCGGGCCGTCGACGACATCTCCTTCACCGTCGAACGCGGCGCCTCCCTGGCCGTGGTCGGCGAGTCCGGCTGCGGCAAGTCCACCCTGGCCCACTCCCTGGTCCGGCTGGTCCGCCCCACCTCCGGCCGCATCCTGCTGGAGGGCACCGACCTGGGCGCGCTTTCGGAGCGGCGGCTGCGCCCGCACCGGCGCCGGGTGCAGATGATCTTCCAGGACCCGTACGGATCCCTCGACCCGCACCTGAGCGCCGAGGACATCGTCGCCGAACCGCTGCGGCTGGCCGGTGAGCGGTCCCGTACCGCCCGGTCCAGGCGCGCCGCCGAACTCATCGACCGGGTGGGACTGCCCAGCTCCGCCCTGCACCGCAGGCCGGCCGAGTTCTCCGGCGGACAGCGCCAGCGCATCGGCATCGCCCGCGCGCTGGCCAGTGACCCCGAACTGCTCGTCTGCGACGAGGCCACCTCCGCGCTGGACGTCTCCGTACAGGCTCAGGTCCTGGCGCTGCTCCGGGACCTCCAAGCGACCACCGGGCTCACCTTCATCGTGATCTCCCACAACCTGGGCGTGGTCCGCGAGATCAGCGAGGAGCTCATCGTGATGCGCTCCGGGCACATCGTGGAGCGCGGCGCCACCGGCGCCGTCCTGGCCTCGCCCGTCGAGCCCTACACCCGGGCGCTGCGGCGCGCCGCCCTGGACCCGGCCGCCATGCGGGGCCGTAAACCGCGCCACATCGTCTCCGCCCGCGCGGGCGGAGCCACCTCCGACGACACCGGTACGGACACCCGTACCGGCCCCGGCACAGCCACCCGTACAGGCAACGACACCGACACCGGGCCCCGGGCTTCCGCCGACGCGGCGGCCGTCGCGGGGGCCGTGGAATGAGCGAGATGACCAGCACCCCGCGTACGGACAGCCTCCGGCCCGAAGTCCCGTCGGCGGAAGTCCCGTCGGCGGACACCGGCCGGGCGGGCACCGTCCTGCCCGGTGTGCCCGTACCGCTGTCCCGGCTCGTACTCGGCACCATGACCTTCGGCGACACCGTCGGCCCCGCCGACGCCCTGACCATGCTCGACGCGGCACTCGACGCCGGAATCACCGGCGTCGACACCGCCAACGCGTACGCCGGCGGAGTCACCGAGACCATCCTCGCCGACGCCCTCACCCCCGCGCGGCGGGCCCGGATGGTGCTCGCCACCAAGGCGGGCATGCCGCACCCGGACACCGGGGACCACTCACCGCTCTCCCCCACCGGCATGCGCCGCGCCCTGGAGGGCAGCCTGCGGCGGCTGCGCACCGACCATGTGGATCTGTTCTACCTGCACCAGCCGGACCGCACCGTGCCCTTGGCCGACACCCTGGCCACCGTCGGCGAGTTCGCCGCCGAGGGCAAGATCGGCGCCCTGGGCGTCTCCAACTTCGCGGCCTGGCAGATCTCGGAGGTCGTCCACACCGCCGAACGGATCGGCGCCCCGGGGCCCGTGATCGCCCAACAGCTCTACAACCTGCTGGCCCGCCGCGTCGAGGAGGAGTACCTCGAATACGCCCGTACCAGCGGCCTGTTCACCATGGTCTACAACCCGCTGGGAGGCGGTCTGCTCACCGGCCGCCACCGCTTCGGCGACACCCCGGCCGACGGCCGCTTCGGCGACTCCGCACTCGCCGCCATGTACCGGCAGCGCTACTGGGACCCCCGGCTCTTCGACGCCGTCGAGCGGTTGGCCGTGATCGCGGACGGGGCCGGGATCCCGCTCACCGACCTCTCGCTGCGCTGGCTGCTGGGCCGCGACGACGTACACGCCCTGCTGCTCGGCGGCTCCCGCCTCGACCACCTGCGGGCGAACATCGCCGCCGCCGGGGCCGGGCCGCTGCCCGCCGACGTGACCGCCGCCTGCGACGAGGTCGGCGCCGCACTGCGCGGCCCGATGCCCGCCTACAACCGCTGACTCCCGCCCCCCACCAAGGAGAACCCTGATGAACGCTGCCCGGTTCGCCACCGCCCTGCGCTCCCGCGAACGGCTGATCGGCTACTGGTCGATCCTGGACGCACCGGTCGCCACCGAACGGATCGCCCGCCTCGGTTACGACTACGTGTGCCTGGACGGCCAGCACGGCCTGATCGGCTACAGCGGCCTGCTGCACAGCCTCACCGCCATCGACGCGGGCGGCGCCTCCGTCGGCCTGGTCCGGGTCGAGGCCAACGACCCGGTGCCGATCGGCCGGGCGCTCGACGCGGGGGCCGCCGGGGTGATCGTCCCGCTCATCGACACCCCGGAGCAGGCGGCGGACGCCGTCTCCTCCTGCCGGTACGCGCCGGCCGGGCGGCGGTCGTACGGGCCCATGCGGTCGGCGCTGCGCATCGGCCCCGCGCCCGCCGACGCCCACGAGGCGACCGTGGTCCTGGCCATGATCGAGACGGCCGCGGGGCTGGCGGCCGTCAAGGAGATCTGTGCCGTGCCCGGCCTCGACGGCGTCTACATCGGCCCCTCCGACCTGCGGATCGCCCTGGGCGGGGCGACCTCCACCGACCCTGCCGTGGACCGGGAGTTCGAGGCCGCGCTCAGGGCGGTCCGGGAGGCCGCCGACGAGGCCGGCATCGCGGTCGGCATCCACACCCCGGACGGGGCCACCGCGGCCCGCCGGCTCGCGGAGGGCTTCACGTACGCCTCGGTGTCCAGCGATCTGACCCACTTGGAGCAGGCGGCACGCGACCATCTCGGCGCCGCGCGCGGCTCCTCCGCCACCTGACGCCGGACCGCGGGCGAGGGCCCGGCCGTCCGCCGGGCCGCCCCGCCCGCACCCCGAACCGCCGTCGCGCCCGCACCCACCAGGACAAGGA
>NZ_JARJHW010000253.1:0-8383 GCF_040560175.1 Streptomyces panacea | reverse complement strand
GGGTCCGTGCTTCTGAGCCCGTGCAGGACCCGCAGCGCCGCCGCGCCCGCCGCGACGTTCACCCGGATGTGGGGCATGGGGGCGGGCAGGCCCGTCCGGTGGGCGAGCACTGCGGTTGGTCCGTGTTCGGCGTGGTCGCAGGCCATCAGCCAGGCGATGCGCAGCGCGGGTTCGTGTCGGGTGAGGTGGATCAGCCGGGCCGAAAGGCTGAAGTACTGGAGGAAAGGGTCGTGCGGGTCGGGGGGCGAAATGGGCCGCTTCGGCAGTGAGGTGGTCCTCTAGAGGGGTCCCGGGTGGCCAGCCGTGCAGAGTGTTGAGCTCCCAGTCGAGGCCGCGCAGTCCGATGGGTTCGGCGCAGCTCTCCTTGTTGCGGAAGTGACGCCAGATGGTCCGGGTGGACACTCCCGCCTCTTCGACAATCCGGTCGCCGCTGGTGGCGGTTCCGCCGGTCAAGAAGAGCCGGGTCGCCGCGCGGGAAATGCGCAGCCTCAGCCGTTCGCGCGGGTCCGGGAGGCGTACTGATGCGCTGCCCGACATAGCGCTCTCCTCCCTTTCCTGCCCATGATGTCACTTGATAGCATTCTGTCACTTAGTGAATGTCGGTCGAGGATGCGATGAGTCGCTATTTGTTGGGACGATTCGCCCGGCCCCGAAGGGGCGGAACGGCATGGTCGCGTCCGGAGCGGGAGGAGAGCGGGTATGGCGGGAGCCGAGGGAACGACCGGGCAGGGACGCGGCGGGATGAGCGCCGAGCGCAGGCGCCGGATTCGGCTGGAGGTCTCGCGGGAGGCTTCCCGCCTGTTCTGGACCCAAGGGGTGGAGGCGACGAGCGGTGACCAGATCGCCGCGGCCGTCGGCCTCTCCACCCGGACCATCTGGCGCCACTTCCGCAGCAAGGAGAGCTGCGCGGAGCCAATCGTCATGAGCAGCGTCGACTGGGAGCTCAACACCCTGCGCAGCTGGCCGCTCGGGCTCTCCCTGGAGGACCACTTCCGCGCCGAGGCGCTGCGGCACGGCCGTGAGGCCGGCCCGGTGGAGCGGGAGGACACCGCGCTCGGCATCAAGATGATCCGCCTCGGTGACAGCGAGCCGGCCATCCGGACGGCCTGGCTGATGGCCTGTGACCAGGTGGAGCGGCAGATTGCCGAGATCATCGCGAAGCGCCTCGGGGGCGAGCCGGACGATGTGGAGATCCGGTTGCACGCGGCGACCGCGGGTGCGGCACTGCGGGTGCTGAACGAACACGTCGGGGCAGGCCTGCTGGACGGCGCGAGTCCGGAGGATTTCCGGGGCACTCCCGAGCGGATCGCCCACGCGGTCCGCCGGGCCACGGGTGGGGCCGTCGGGGATCCGGTCACCGGCGACACGGCCTGAGGGCGTTGCCACCGCCGGAGAGGGCGGCGGCTATGCCCGTGCCGTAGAGACCTCACCGCTTGGCTTCTATCAGCCCGAGGGCGCGCAGGCGGCGGTCGGAGGCGCGGACCGCCCAGGCCGTCACGAGCAGCCCCACCGCCAGCAGCGGGTAGCCCATGACGATCTTGGCGACGCCCAGCGACCCAACCTCGTCCTGGGTGTACAGGTACTGCTGTACTACGAACCGAGCCGCGAAGATCAGCGCCAGCGTCACCGTCGCGATGTCGAAGTAGAACCGCGAGCGACGCTCCTCACGCCACACCTGGCCCTTGCCCGTCATCGAGTTCCAGATCACCCCGGCCAGGGGCCACCGCACGACCACCGACCCCAGGAACACCACCGCACCGGCCAGACTCAGCCAGATACCCAGCAGGAAGTAGTCCTTCGCCGACCCCGTCCACCAGGCGACGCCGGCCGCGATCGCCACACCGAACACCCCGCCCATCGCCGGCGACGCCGACTCCTTGTGTACCAGGCGCTCGGTACCGATGATCACGGCCACCCCGAGCGCCACCAAGATGCCGACCGCCAGCCCGCCCATCGCGTTCGCCACCACGAACGCCAGCGCCGGCAGAGCCGAATACACCATGCCTCGCGTACCTCCGGCCTGCTCCAGTGCCGACGGTCGCTTGGACTGTTGCGGGGTATGTGCCTGCATGCTGTTCACCTGGTCCTTCTGCCGGGCGGCCTTCCGAGGCACCCGTGCGGTCTTGGGTGGTACCCACTGGCACCTTCCAATCTGTCGCTTGACGACATTATGTCATTAAGTGACAAGGAGTCAATGTGTCGGACACCGCACGCCTCGCGTGGGTGTCGCCGAGCCGAGAAACGGGCACATCCGCCCAGTCGCCAAGTACGGGACCACTGCACGGATAAGCGCCACGGCTGGGTCTTCGCCGTCGCCCAGGGCCTCGGATACCGCTCGGGCACTGCATCGTCTTTCCAGGCCGCCTCTCGGCAAGCCGGACCGGGCCGCCGCCGTTCCTGGACCGCGCGGCCCGTGACGCCCATGCAGAGCCTGTCGAAGCGGCAGGCCAAGGGCCTACAGGCTCAGTTCGAGGGGCAGACGGTGTCTTCGTCGGGGCGTTCGCCGGTGGTGAGGCAGGTGGTGACGATGTCGTTGGCGCACTTGTTGTCGAGGAACAGGTACGCCAGATGCCCGCCTTGGTCGGCCGTCACCAGTCGCGCCCGGTTTCCGAGCGCCGCGCGCGTCTTGAGGGCGCTGTGCAGTGGCGTCGCGGGGTCACGGCGGTTCTGAAGCAGCAGGATGTTGGACGGGCCGCGGTCGGTGAGTTTCACCGGCTTCTCGCTGGGCTGCGACGGCCAGAACGCGCAGGGTGTGATGTCCGCGCCGGCGGCCCCGAACTTGGGGTACGCCTTGTGGTCCTGCTCGACGTTTCGGGCGTAGACCGAGACGTCCGTGGGCCAGTTGGAGTCGTTGCAGTTGACGTGTATCTGACTCGCCAGATAGTTGTCCGAGGGCACGCCGGACGAACCGCCCGCCGGGCTCTCGCCTTCGGCCGGCTTCAGCTTGGGGATCGGCTTGCCGGTGTTGAGCGCCTTCCATATACCGGCCAGTTCCGGCAGCTTGCTGTCGTAGTAGAAGCGGTCGAAGGTCGCCTGCCGGAAAGCCCCGCCCGTGAATCCGTCGACGCTCGGCTTCCTGTCGAGCTTCGCGGCGATGTCGGAAAAGGTCTCTTCGACCTCTTCGGGCGTCCGGCCCAGGCCGTACTTCTCGTTCTGGGCGGCTGCGAACTTGGCGAAGTCGGGGAAGCGGTCCTCGAAGCCCCGGCCGAAGTGGCGGCAACGGCGCGGCGGCCTCGCCGTATCCGTGCTGTAGGCGGATTGAAAGCTACGGCCTCGAAGCTGCTCCCATGCACACCGAGAAGAACGAGAAGCTGGCCGACAGCCGCGACATGATCGGCGCGCATGACGCCATGCGGAGGGAGTTCGGCGCTCTGCCCGAGCTGATCGCCGGTGTGCCGGCGGGTGACGCGCACGGCACCGCCGTCGTCGCCGGCCACGTCCTGATGATGGTCGACTTCCTGCACGCCCATCACACCAGCGAGGACGACCACGTGTGGCCCCGACTGCGGGAGCGTTGCCCCGACGACGTCGGGCCCCTCATCGAGACGCTGGACCAGCAGCACGCCTTCATCGACAGCGAGTTGGAGGCGCTCGCCGCGGGCGGCCGGCGTTGGCAGGCCTCCGCAGACGTCTCCGACCGGGATGCCGTCGCCGCCGTTGCGGAACGTCTGTTGCCGGCGGTGTACGAGCATCTGGCGCTGGAGGAGGAGCGGATCCTGCCGCTCATCGATCGCCACCTGACCGAACACGAGTGGAAGACGACCGTCGAGGCGTCCCTGGGCAAGGTGTCCTTCGCGCGGCGTCTGCTGATGCTGGGCATGGCCCTGTACGGGGCGAGCGAGGAGCAGGCCCAGTTCCTGCGTGCCGCCGTTCCCGCCGTCGTCTGGCATGCCGGTCGCCCGCTCGGGACTCGTCTCTATCGCACCCATCGTGAGCGCCTGGCCTCCGCGAGCCGCTTTGCGTCCAGCATTGCTTGCTGATTCGCCAGGAGTTCGGCCATGCGGCCGTTGTCGGGGGAAGCGTTAGACACGATCTCTCCTGCATCTAGGGGATCGGTTGCGGCAAGGCGCTGATCAGCTTGGCGCGGGCGGACATCTCCGGACAGACGGTGGCGGCGGCCTCAATCCGTTTCCCGCTGGTGTTCCTTGCGGTGATCGGGGTGGGTGAGGGGGTAGCGGGCGAGTCGACGCGGGAACAGCGAGGGGCGATCGGCTTCGACGCGCTCCTGGTTGACGTACTTGTGGAGCAGGTTGGAGCTTTCGCGACTCCGTTCGCGAATCCCACCCCCGGCCCCGGTATCGCACCGCGGGTGTGGCCGGGCAGTCCGACGCCCGACCACAGGCCCCAGGTCCGCGGTGTCAGCCACGACTCCCGCGAGCTGACCGAGTCCGCCGTCCGGTCCTTCCGTGCGAGATGTCCGCCGGCAGTGGGCGTAGCCGGCCTCACTTGAACAGCTTGGTGAACGCCGGCGCCCAGGTCCCTGTTGGGCCGGCTGTCGCCACTCGATATTTCGCGAGGACAGGGAATCGAGCAGCAGCCGCATATCCATCGAGTAACTCCGTTGCGACTCACGTTTCATGTTCTGGATTGTGTGGGCCAGGACGACTCTGGAGAGACCTGCGTCGACCATCCGTCCGGCCGAACGATCTCGGCGAGGCCGGCCGCGCGGAGTCGGCCGGCCAGGTCGTCGTGGTGGCAGGCGGTGATCTCCGAGCCCTGCGCGGGTCGGGCGGTGGAGGTCCACGGCAGCCGCCCCCTGACGTCGGTCAGGGCGATGACCGCCATCCCGTGCCGTCTGTGCTTGGCCGGTCAGCGGCGTCTCATCGGTGGCCGGTGTTGCCGGGGTGAAGCGCCTCAATTCTCGCGGTGAGGCGCGCTATTCCTCGGCTGGAGTGGGGGCTCGGGGAAGGCGTAGCTGGAAGCATGCTCCGAGGGTCCGGGGGGTGAGCGTGAGGGTGCCTCGGTGGCGGTGGGCCAGGTCGCGGGCGATGGCGAGGCCCAGGCCGGTGCCGCCTTGGTCGCGGGAGCGGGCGTCGTCGAGCCGGACGAAGCGTTCGAAGATGCGCTCGGCGTCCTCGGTGGGCACGCCCGGTCCGTCGTCGTGCACCGTGACGACGACCCAGGCGTCCTGGTTACGAATGGTGATCTGGATGCGGTGTGCGGCGTGGCGGACGGCGTTGTCGATGAGGTTGCGCAGCAGCCGTTCGTGTTCGCCGAGGTTTCCGTGTGCGTATGCGGGGGCGGTGCTGTCGCAGGTGAGGGTCAACGGCCTTTCGGCGAGGGGGTATTGCTCGGTCAGGCGGGAGGCGAGGGCTGTCAGGTCGACGGTTTCTGGTATGGCTGTGGGGGCGCGGGTGTCGAGGCGGGCGAGGAGCAGCAGGTCTTCGGCGAGGGCGTGGAGGCGGCGGGTCTGTCGTGCGGCGGTGGTGGCCGCGGCGGGCCAGTCCGTGCGATCCGGGTAGGCGAGCGCGATTTCCAGGCTGGCGAGCAGTGTGGTGAGGGGACTGCGCAGTTCGTGGGCTGCGTCCGCGACGAAGCGGCGTTGCTCGGCGGCGGCGTTGTCGAGGCGTTGGAGGGTGGTATTGATGGTGGTGGCCAGGGCGGTGATCTCGTGTCCCGTGGCGGGGACGGTGACGCGTTCGCGGGGGTCGCTCGCGGTGACCGAGGCGGTAAGGACGCGGATGGCTTCGACGGGCCGCAGCGCGAATCGGACGGCGAAGTAGGCGGCAGCGCCGATCAGTACGAGGCTGACAAGTCCGGCCCGCAGCAGCACGCGGTCGGTGACCTCGGTGATTTCCTCGGCTGTGTGCGGGAGCACCACCACATAGACCCGCAGCCTGGCGTCGGCGGCAACGCCCAACGCTGCTCTTTCCTCGCTGCTGAGTTCTTCGGCCGGAATATCGGCGATCAGGACCCGCTGGGTCCCGCCGGCCATATCGAATTTGTCCCTGGGGTCGTAGTTGCGGTTCACAGGTATGCGGACGGTATCGGGCGGGTATAGGCGGGCCCTCCCGGTCGGCGGGGCGGGCATCACGTGATCGGTGCCGGGGTAGGCGAGGGCAATGGCCCCGCCGGAAGCGACAGCGGTGCGTCGACCGGAGGCGACGACCTCGAACGGAACGGTGCTTGTGGAGACGGGAACCACACCCTGTTCCAGCTGCTCGCAGAGAGCGTCGCGCTGCGTCCGGGCCTGTTCTTCGGCGATCTGTGTGCCCCGGTGGTAGACGTCGCCGTGTACCCACCAGCCGATGCCGAGCAGGATGACGGCGGCGGTCGCGGCGACGGCCAGGGCCGTGCGGGATCGCACCGACCGCGGCCACCAGCGCAGTCGTCGCGGCTCAGTCGCGTTCACGGTCGTCCACCAGCCGGTAGCCGGTGCCCCGTACGGTTTGCAGGGATTGCCGGTGGAACGCGGCGTCCACCTTCTTGCGGAGGGCGCTGACGCGCGCCTCCACCAGGTTGGGGTCCCAGGCTTCATCGGGCCACGCGTGATAGAGCAGATCCGCTTTGGAGACCGCCTGGCCCGCCCGGCGGGCCAGCAGCTCCAGCACGGCGAACTCCCGGGGGGTGAGTTCCACCCGGGCCCCGGCCCGGCGGCAGACCCGGCCGGCGACATCCAACGAGAGGTCGCCCACGGCCAGGACGGGCGGGGCGAGTGTGGCGGCCCGTCTGACCAGGGCCCGCAGCCGTGCGACGAGCACCATGTAGGAGAAGGGTTTGGCCAAGTAGTCATCGGCCCCCGTGTCCAGGGCCTCTGCCTGGTCCCAGTCCCCGTCCTTGGCGGTGAGTACCAGGATGGGGGTCGCGTTGCCCTCCCGGCGAAGTTGGGCGCAGACCTTGTAGCCGTTGAGTCCGGGCAGCATCAAGTCCAGTACGACAAGGGCGTATTCGCCGGTCCGGGCCATCCACAGTCCCTGCCGGCCGTCATGAGCGAGGTCGACGCTGTAGCCCTCGGCGGTCAGACCGGTGTGCAGGGTGTGGGCAAGGTCCACCTCGTCTTCGACCACCAGGATGCGCATGTGGTGCAGCCTCGCACAGCGCCGGCCCGCTTTCCTGATCGGCCGGTCAGGTTGGGTCAGCATCCGGTCAACGAGGTCCGGGCACGCTGGCGGAGTGTCTTCGCCGCTGCTGAAAGGCCCTGTCGCCGATGTCCGTTGCCGAACGCGTCCCCGCCGTGGCCAGGACGGTTTCCCCTCCCTTACCCGCCCGCCGACGATCACCGGGCCCGGCCAAAGCCGTTGTCGTCATCGCACCCCTGTTGCTGACCATCGCTCTAGGGCTCTGGGGTATCCGCAGGAAGAACACTATGTGGGGGGACGAGGCCGTCACCTATCAGCTCGCGCACCGCGATCTTTCGCAGATATGGCTCACCGCCCAGCATGCTGATCTGGTCCATGCCCTCTATTACGCCGTGATGCATGAGATCTTCGGTTTCTTCGGCGGAGGGCTGCTGACGTTGCGGCTGCCGTCTGTGCTGGCGATGTCCGTGGCGGCGAGCGGGGTCGGGCTTCTGGGGCTACGCCTGGCGGGACCCCGTGCCGGGCTGCTCGCCGGGCTGGTGTTTCCGCTCCTTCCGCACGTACAGAAGTACGCACAGGAAGGCCGCTCGTATGCCATGGTCTGCGCCCTTGTCGCCTGGGCCACTTATGCGCTCGTGGTCAGCGTCCCGCATCGCGCCCGGTGGAGGTGGGCGGTCTATGGCTCCACCATGCTGCTGGCCTGTCTGCTCCATGAGTTCGCGGTCCTCGCCCTGGTTGCGCACGGCGTCACCTTGGTCGTCTCGCGTGTTCCACGACCGGTGCTGAAAGCGTGGAGTGTGACTGCCGCGGGCGTTGTGGCCGGGCTGTTGCCGCTGGCGATCTACAGTGCGGGGCAGTCGGGGCAGGTCTCCTGGATCGACGGACCGGTGCGGCTTCATGGTCTCCTGGCTGTGGCGGTTGTGGTCGTGGCGTGTGCACGAGCGCCCCTGGGGGTGAGGGGGCCCGTGCGGCTTTCTGTGCTGGCTGTGCCGATTCTTGTACTTCCGGGCCTTCTGCTGCTGATCGCGTCACTGGTAAAGCCGATTTTCGTCGACCGGTATGTGCTCTACAGCAGTATCGGAAGTGCGTTACTGCTGGGCGCCTGGATGGACTACTTCCACCGGCTGCATCGGTCACCGCGCAACGCGTGGATCGCGGCGGTTGTCGTACTGGCCACGCTCGTCCCGCCGAGCCTTTCGCTGAGGACGCCCCAGAGCCGGACCAATGACGTCACCGCCCTCGGCGCCACCGTACGTAAGGAAGGCCGTCCCGGTGACGGGCTGCTCTATCTCTCCGGCCAGCACCGTATCTTGACCGCGGTCAACCCCGAAGACACCCGTTCTCTGCCGGATCTGGCCCTGGCG
>NZ_JARJHW010000252.1:0-8454 GCF_040560175.1 Streptomyces panacea | reverse complement strand
GCTGCCCCGTGTCCCAGCCACCACCGTCGTACTGCGGGTCGTACTGCTGCTGAGGGTGTTGCTGCTCCTGCGGGTACTGGGGCTGCTGAGCCTGGTGCGGCTGCTGCGCGTACTGCTGCTGCCCCGTGTCCCAGCCACCACCGTCGTACTGCGGGTCGTACTGCTGCTGAGGGTGTTGCTGCTGCTGGGACTGCTGAGCCTGGGCGTCGTAAGGAGTACGGCCGTCGGCGGCCTGCTGCGCTCCCCACCCCTGGTCCCCGTACAAGGGGTCCTCGGGGTGCCACGGTTCGGGGCCTCGGCCCCGGCCATAGTCAGTCATCGATCCCCTAGAGCCGCGAGGCGCCCGGTGCCGGGCGCGAATGGCCCGGTGTCCGTGACGCCTCTCTCTGTGCGGCAGTTGTTCGAATACCGCCGCATCGCGCGGAACGTTACCGTATCGCGATCAGGCGACCTTCATCCGCGCATGCAGATAACCGTAAGAATGTCCCGGTTTCGCCTGATCGGACGTCTCAGGTCTGGACGTGCACACCCTCACCGGGCGGCGCACCCGAGGCCCTTTCGGACTCCAGCGCGTTCTGCAGGATGATGACGGCCGCCACCTGGTCGATGACGGACCTGCCCTTCTTGGACTTCACACCCGAGGCGCGCAGGCCCTGTCCGGCGGTCACCGTGGTCATCCTCTCATCCACGAGCCGTACCGGAACCGGGGCGATACGACGGGCCACTTCCTCCGCGAAGGCCCGCACCTTGACCGCCGCCGGGCCCTCGCCGCCGCTGAGCGAGCGCGGCAGACCGACCACGACCTCGATCGGCTCGTACTCCTCCACGAGCTGCACGAGCCGCCGGTGGGCGGCCGGGACATCGCGTCCCGGCACAGTCTCCACCGGTGTCGCGAGGACCCCGTCGGGGTCGCACGAGGCGACCCCGATCCGGGCGTCCCCGACGTCGACGGCCAGTCTGCGGCCCCGGCGCGCGAGCGCCGTCACGCTGCCACGTCCTCAGCCACGCGCATGGCCACGTCCTTCGCCACGTTCTCGGGCACGGGGCCTCAGGCCGTCTCGGCGACGAGGCGCTCGACGGCGGCCACGGCGTCGCCGATGGCCGCCGGGTTCTGACCGCCGCCCTGGGCGACGTCCGGCTTGCCGCCACCCCCGCCACCGAGGGTCTTGGCGGCGGCGCGGACCAGCTCGCCGGCCTTGAGCCCGCGCTCACGGGCGGCCTCGTTGGTGGCGATGACCGTCAGCGGACGGCCGTTGGCCGTCGTGAACAGCGCGACGACGGCGGGCCGGCCGCCGGCCCCCGACGACTGACCCAGCCTGCCGCGCACGTCGAGCACCAGCTTGCGCAGGTCGTCGGCCGACGTGCCGTCCGGCACCTGGCCGGTGACCAGGGCCGTGCCCCGTACGTCCTGGGCGCCCTCGACCAGTCCGGCGGCGGCGGCCAGCACCTTCTCCGCGCGGAACTTCTCGATCTCCTTCTCGGCGTCCTTCAGCTTGGCGAGCATGCCGGCGATCTTCTCCGGCAGCTCCTCGGAGCGGCCCTTGACCAGCTCCTGGAGCTGAGCGACGACGGTGTGCTCCCTGGCGAGGAAGTTGTAGGCGTCCACGCCCACCAGCGCCTCGATACGGCGCACACCGGAGCCGATCGAGGACTCGCCGAGCAGCTTCACCAGACCGAGTTGGGCGGTGTTGCGCACGTGCGTGCCGCCGCACAGCTCCTTGGAGAAGTCGCCGATGGTGACGACACGGACCCGCTCGCCGTACTTCTCGCCGAACTCGGCGATGGCGCCCTGCTTCTTGGCCTCGTCGATGGACATGACCTCGGCCTGGACGTCGAGTTCACGCGTGAGGACTTCGTTGATCTTCTGCTCGACGTCGGTGAGCACCGTGCCGGGTACGGCGGCGGGCGAGCCGAAGTCGAAGCGGAAGCGCCCCGGCGAGTTCTCGGAGCCGGCCTGGGCGGCCGTCGGGCCCAGGGCGTCACGCAGCGCCTGGTGCGTCAGGTGGGTGGCGCTGTGGGCGCGGGCGATGGCGCGCCGGCGCCGGGTGTCGATGGCGGCGAACACGGCCGAGCCGACCGTGACTTCGCCGACCTGTACCGATCCCTTGTGCACGGAGACGCCGGGAACCGGCTGCTGAACGTCGCGCACCTGGATGACGGCGCCGGTGTCGAGCTTGATCCGGCCCTGGTCGGCGAGCTGGCCGCCGCCCTCGGCGTAGAACGGGGTGCGGTCGAGTACGACCTCGACCTCGTCGCCCTCGGTGGCGGCGGGCGAGGGCACGCCGTCGACGAGCAGGCCGACGATCCGCGACTCGCCCTCGGTGCTGCCGTAACCGGTGAACTCGGTGGTGCCCGAGGTGTCGGCGACCTCACGGTAGGACGAGAGGTCGGCGTGGCCGGTCTTCTTGGCCCTGGCGTCGGCCTTGGCCCGGTCCCGCTGCTCCTTCATGAGCCGGCGGAAGCCGTCCTCGTCCACGGAGACGCCCTGTTCGGCGGCCATTTCGAGGGTGAGGTCGATCGGGAAGCCCCAGGTGTCGTGGAGCAGGAACGCCTTGTCGCCGGCCAGGACCGAGCCACCGGCGGCCTTGGTGTCGGTGACAGCGGTGTCGAGGATGTTGGTGCCGCCCTTGATGGCCTTGAGGAAGGCGGCTTCCTCGGCGAGGGCGACGGCCTCGATGCGCTTGCGGTCGGTGATCAGCTCGGGGTACTGCTCGCCCATGGACCTGACGACCACGTCGAGCAGGTCGGCGACGACCGGCCCGGTGGCGCCGAGGAGCCGCATGTTGCGTACGGCGCGGCGCAGGATGCGGCGCAGGACGTAGCCGCGGCCCTCGTTGCCGGGGGTGACGCCGTCGCCGATGAGCATCACGGAGGTGCGCATGTGGTCGGTGACGACGCGCAGGGAGACGTCCGAGGCGTGGTCGGCGCCGTAGCGGACGCCAGTCAGTTCGGTGGCCTTGTCGATGACGGCCATCGAGGTGTCGATCTCGAACATGTTGTGCACGCCCTGGAGGACCATGGCGAGGCGTTCGAGGCCGAGACCGGTGTCGATGTTCTTGGAGGGGAGATCTCCGAGGATCTCGAAGTCCTCCTTGCCGTCGCCGGCGCCGCGCTCGTACTGCATGAAGACCAGGTTCCAGATCTCCACGTAGCGCTCGTCGTTGACGGCGGGGCCGCCCTCTTCGCCGAACTCGGGGCCGCGGTCGTAGAAGATCTCCGAGCAGGGTCCACAGGGGCCGGGCACGCCCATGGACCAGTAGTTCTCCTTCTTACCGAGGCGCTGGAGCCGCTCGACGGGGAAACCGACCTTGTTGGTCCAGATGTCGGCGGCCTCGTCGTCGTCCAGGTAGACCGTGACCCAGAGCTTCTCCGGGTCCAGGCCGTAGCCGCCGTCGGCCACGGAGTTGGTCAGCAGCTCCCAGGCCAACGTGGCGGCGCCTTCTTTGAAGTAGTCGCCGAAGGAGAAGTTGCCGCACATCTGGAAGAACGTGCCGTGCCGGGTGGTCTTGCCGACCTCTTCGATGTCCGGCGTACGGACGCACTTCTGGACGCTGGTCAGACGCGGGGCGGGCGGCTTGACCTCGCCGAGGAAGTACGGCTTGAAGGGGACCATGCCCGCGGGGACCAGCAGGAGAGTCGGGTCGTCCGCGATGAGCGACGCCGAGGGGACGACGGTGTGCCCGCGCTCCTCGAAGAAGCTCAGCCAGCGGCGGCGGATTTCTGCCGACTCCATCAGTGGTCCTCATTCCGGTTGTGCGGTGCGCGCGAGTTGAATCGGTCGCTGTTTCGGTGGTCGTGCTTGTCGTATCGGCGTTCGGCGCGGCCCTCGACGGCGAGGCGGCGCCCGGCGGGGAGTTCGGGGTCGACGGGTGCGTCGAGCCCCAGTACCTCGCCCAGTTCGGACTCGCGCTGTGCCATGCCCGTGCGGACGTCGAGTGCGAAGTCCTTGAGCCGGTGTCCGGCGTCGATCGCCTTGTTGGCCGCCTGCGCGGCGAGACTCTCGGGTGTCAACTGGCGGAGCTTGGTGTGGACCTTGGTGGTGGCCCACACGCCGGCCGCCGCGCCCGCGGTGAACCAGAACGTACGGCGGAACATCGCTGCCTCAGCCCTTCTGCTTCCTGCTGCGTCGGGCGGACGGAACGGTCCTGCCCACGATCACCCCGCGCCTGCCGCGCGCGGCGGGTGCCGGTTCCCCGCGGTCGGCGGGTGCCGGCTCGGCAGGGCCCTTGCGGCCCATCGCCCGCCGCACTCCGTAGCCGAAGGCCGCGACCTTCACCAGGGGTCCGCCGAAGGTCGACGCCACGGTCGTGGAGAGCGCCGACGCGTTGGAGGTGACCTCCTGGACGTCCGTCGCGATGGCGTCGACCCGGTCGAGCTGGGTCTGCGCCGCGCGCACGGTCGCCGACGCGTCCGCCAGCAGCGGTACGGCCTGGTCGGTCACGTCCGCGACGAGTTTGGTGGTCGCCTTGAGCGTCTGGGCCAGCCTCACGAGCACTACGGCGAGGAGGGTGACCAGAACCGCCCAGAAGACGGCCACCAGAATCCCGGCAACCTCTCCACCGGTCACGCTGCACCGCTCTCTGCTGGACCATCCCCGTGGGGGCGGGGAACATGTCGTTGTCGGCCGGCTCAGAACCGGTCGATCCTGGTCGGTCTTGAAAGTCGCCCCTCGACCCTATCGCGCCCCGAGCGGCTCCCCGTACCGCTTTACGGCGGTCGCGGACACCACCTCATCTGCCGGGGCGGGGAGAGGCAGTTGGCACGGCGGATTGTACGCAGTGGGCTGTCTCGCGCTCCTCTGCGGCGACATGCCGCGCGCCGAACGACTGCCCCGCTCCGCACTGGGCGCGTTCCGCGAACTGGGCGAGATCAACAGCAATGTGCTGATGGGCCAGGCGGAGCAGGCACTCTCGCTGGTCTTCCAGGGCGATCTGGGCCCGGTCCTACGCGCTCTACGGCCACGCGTACGCGGCCTGGACGCGCGGCCGGCTCGGTGAGGCGCGCGCCCTGCTGACCGAGGCCGTCACCATCCTCCACTCGTTCAACGATCTGGTGGGCCTGGTACTGGCGATGGAGCTGATGGCCCTGGTGAGCGCGGGCGAAGGGGACCCGGCGGAGGCCGCGGTGCTCCAGGGCGCGGCAGCCCGGATCTGGCGCTCGGTGGGGGCGCCCCTGTTCGGCTCGCCCGTCTTCGGAGCGCGGCGCGAACAGTGCGTACGGCGGGCGACGGAGCTGCTGGGGCCCGAGCTGTACGGCGCCCGGGTGGCGGAGGGGCGTGCCCTGCCGCCGGCGGTGGCCGTCGAGCGCGCGCGAGTCGGGCCGGGAAACGCGAGAGCCCGCCGGCTCCCCCGGCCAGATCGGCGGGGAAGCGGCGGGCTGAAACGCGGTCGATCGCGCGAACTACACCTGGATCAGCGGGTGATCAGCGGGCGTAGTACTCGACGACGAGCTGCTCGTCGCAGATGACCGGGATTTCCTTGCGCAGCGGGTCACGGTCCAGACGGAACGCCAGCGCCTTCAGGTTCACCTGGAGGTAGCGCGGGGTCTCGCCGTCCGTGTCGTAGCCACCCTCGCGGGCGACCTGGAAGGGAACCTTCTCGCGGCTGCGCTCACGGACCATGATGACGTCGTCGGGACGGACGCGGAACGACGGCTTGTCGACCTTGCCGCCGTTGACCTCGATGTGGCCGTGGACGACCATCTGACGGGCCTGGTAGATGGTGCGGGCGATGCCCGAACGCAGGACCAGGGCGTCGAGACGACGCTCCAGCTCGACGACCAGGGCCTCGCCGGTCTTGCCACCGGCCTTGCGGGCTCGGTCGTAGGCGCGGGCCATCTGGCGCTCGCTGATGTCGTACTGGGCACGCAGACGCTGCTTCTCGAGCAGACGGACCTTGTAGTCACTGTTCTGCTTGCGGCCGCGGCCGTGCTCGCCCGGCGGGTAGGGACGGGCCTCGAAGTACTTCACGGCCTTCGGCGTCAGCGCGATACCGAGCGCGCGTGACTTCTTGACCTTGGGACGCGACTGGTTAGGCACGTTCTCCAGACCTCCGTTGTAGGTTAGGTTAGGCTCACCTTACTCAAAGGAGATCGCATGTCTCGTCGCCCTGGGAACACCACACGCATCACAGACAGTCTCGACGCGCAGGGCATCGATACGACGGAGGTCCGATCAGCTCATGGTCAGCCGCGTCCCAGCGGGCTTGAAATCGCGCGGATGCCGTCAGCAGCCGAGCGCACACGAACTCTCGTACAGAGTACATGCTCAAGCGTGCTGCTCGTCCCGGGCCTGGACGCCCTGCGACCCGACCAGTTGATGGCCGACGCGCGGACCGTGGACACCGAGGGTGACGTGCTGCTGGCCTTCGCCGCGGACTCCCCCGTCGTCAGGGCGGCGACGCACGCGCAGGCCGACGAGCTGCCCGTGGTGCTGGAGGTCACCGATGTCGCGCCGGTCTCCGTGCCCCACCGTATCCGGGGCCGCGCCTGGGTCTCCGGCTGGCTGACGCGTGTGCCCGGCTCGGCCGAGCCCGGCCGCACCACGCTGCGGCTGGAGGTCGGCGAGGCGTACGTGGACGACCTCTGGGGCGCCGAGGCGGTGGAGGCGGACGCGTTCGCCGCGGCCGTGCCGGACCCGCTGTCGGAGCACGAGGCCGAACTGCTCCAGCATCTGCACGCCGCGCACAGCGCCGAGGTGCGGACGCTGCGCTCGCTGCTCGGCGGGCGGACAGGCGGGACGGCGGCCGTACCGGTCGGCGTGGACCGTTTCGGGCTGCGGGTGCGTTTCACGGGCGTCAACTGCTTCGACGCCCGCTTCGACTTTCCCGAGCCGGTGCGTGATGTGGCCGAACTGCGCCGCGCCATGCACGCGCTCTTCGAGGCCGCGAGCGGCTGAGCCCCTCAGCGGGCCCGGTCCGGCAGGATCGCTCGGGCCGGTCAGGCCGAGGGGGCCGCTCAGGCCGAGGGGGCGTCGCCGCGCAGCCGTTCGCGGACCTTCTCGGCCACGTCCGCGTAGCGCGCCTCCGCGCCGTACCGCGTCGGTGTGTAGTACCGCTTGTCCCGCACCTCGTCCGGGAGGTACTGCTGTGCGGCGATCCCTCCCGGCACGTCGTGCGGGTAGACGTACCCCTGCGCGTGACCGAGCTTGGCCGCGCCCTTGTAGTGGCCGTCGCGCAGATGCGGCGGTACGGGACCGGCCAGCCCCTTCTTCACGTCCTCCAGCGCGGCGGAGATCGCGAGCGTCGCCGCGTTCGACTTGGGGGCCAGTGCCAGCGCGATGGTGGCGTGGCTGAGGGTCAGCGCGGCCTCGGGGAAGCCGATCATCGCCACGGCCTGGGCCGCCGCGACAGCGATGGGCAGCGCCGTCGGATCGGCGAGGCCGATGTCCTCGCTGGCCGAGATCATCAAGCGGCGGGCGATGAACCGGGGGTCCTCGCCGGCCTCGATCATGCGGGCCAGATAGTGCAGGGCCGCGTCCACGTCGGAGCCGCGGATCGACTTGATGAGGGCGCTCGCCACGTCGTAGTGCTGGTCGCCGTCGCGGTCGTACTTCACCGCCGCGCGGTCGACCGTCTCCTCCACCGTCGCGAGGCCGATCTCCTTCTCGCCCTTGGAGATCGCGGCGCCGGCCGCCGCCTCCAGTGCGGTCAGGGCGCGCCGGGCGTCTCCTCCGGCGATCCGCAGCAGATGCGCCTCGGAGTCCTCGGGCAGCGAGACCGCGCCGCCGAGGCCGCGCTCCTCGGTGAGCGCGCGGCGCAGCAGGGCGCGCAGGTCGTCGTCGGTGAGCGGCTCCAGCGTCAGCAGGAGGGAGCGCGAGAGGAGCGGGGAGATGATCGAGAAGTACGGATTCTCGGTGGTGGCCGCGATCAGTGTGATCCAGCGGTTCTCCACGGCGGGCAGCAGGGAGTCCTGCTGGGCCTTGCTGAAACGGTGGATCTCGTCCAGGAAGAGGACGGTCTCCTTGCCGAAGCCGCCGGAGGCACGCCGGGCGCCGTCGATGACGGCGCGGACCTCCTTGACGCCCGCGGTGATCGCCGAGAGTTCGACGAAACGCGCGTCGGTCGCCTTGGAGACGACATAGGCGAGCGTGGTCTTGCCCGTACCGGGCGGGCCCCAGAGGAGCACCGACGAGGGACCTGCCGGTCCCCTGCCCTGGGCCGCCTGTTCGACCAGCCGTCGCATCGGGGACCCGGGCTTCAGCAGATGCCGCTGGCCGACCACCTCGTCCAGGACGCGCGGGCGCATCCGGACAGCCAGCGGGCTGCTGGACGGGTCCTTCTCCTGGCGGTCTTCGGCTGCTGCGGTAAAGAGGTCGGGCTCCACGTGTGAAGCCTATGCCAGCCCACTGACAACCCGGCCCGCCCGGTCAGGCGGCCGACGGGGCCGGGGCGGTCAGCTGGTCCAGAAGTCCCACCAGCGGGTCAGAATCAGCATCCCGATGATGCCGATCCACAG
>NZ_JARJHW010000251.1:0-8601 GCF_040560175.1 Streptomyces panacea | reverse complement strand
AAGAGACAGTCTCGCCACACTGGAGCGTCCGTGACCTCGATATTCCGCCTCGCCATGGGCGACGACTTCGACCGGCTCCACCCCCAGTTGCGGCGGCGCTTCTCCGTGGGGCTCGACAGCGGCGAGGCGTGCGTGGGGCGCGGCGTGATGGACCGCATCTGGCACGGCCGCCCCTTCGTCAAACCGTTCCTCGCGCTCGGCGGCAGCCGCAACATCCTTGTCCCGCGCACCGGCCACCGGATCCCGTTCACCATCGAGAACGTCCCCTACACCGACGCCTACGGCCGCGAGACCGTCACGTTCGTCCGGACCTTCGCACTGCCCGACGGACCCCGCCGCTTCGACGCCACCATGATCCACAGCCCCGAGCGCGACTGCGTCCTCGACTACCTCGGCACACACCAGCACCTCGCCAGCGATCTGCACCCGACCGCCGAACCCGACGGCTCACTGCTGATCCGCTCTGGCCAACACCGCTTCCGCGAGGGGCCGGTCGACGTGCGCGTACCGGAACTCATCGGCGGCGACGCAGAGGTGCGGGAGTCCTACGACGACGCGACGGGCCGCTTCCGTATCCGCGTACGGGTGACCAACCGGCGCTTCGGCCCCCTCTTCGGGTACGAGGGGACATTCGCCGCCACGTACCTGCCCGCGCACTCGTACGGGCCGCGCGCCGGGCTGCGTCCGGTACGGGAAGAGGCACGCGCATGAGCGCCGGCACCGGCGACTCGACGTCCGGCCCGGGTACCGACAACAAGAGCCGCGACACCAGAACGAAGCTGCTGGAAGGGGCGCTGTGTACGCTCACCGAGCACGGCATCGCCCGCACCTCCGCCCGCACCATCGCCGCCGCGGCGGGGGTCAACCAGGCCCTGGTCTTCTACCACTTCGGTTCCGTCGACGAACTCCTCGGCGCCGCCTGCCACCACGGCGCCGAACAGCGCGTCTCCCGCTACCGCGCACGGCTCGCCGCCGTGACCTCCCTCGCCGAACTCCTCGCGTTCGGCCGGGAGATGCACGCCCACGAGCGGGCGGACGGCCAGGTCGCCGTCCTCGGTCAGGTGCTCGCCGGAGCGCAGACCCAGCCGCGCCTCGCCACGGCGGCCCGGCGCGGCCTGCAACTGTGGATCGACGAGATCGAAAAGGTCCTGGCGCGCGTCCTGGACGGCACTCCGATCGCGGATCTCACCGACTCCGCCGGCCTCGCCCGCGCCATCGCCGCGTCCTTCGTCGGCCTTGAACTGTACGAGGGCGTCGACCAGGAAGGCGCGGGCCACGCCCTCGACGCCCTGGAACAACTGGCCGTGCTCGCCTCGGTGCTGGACGAACTGGGCCCGCTGGCCCAGCGCGCGGTACGACGCAGGCTGCGCAACACCGCGCGGAGCTGAGCGCAGACCCGTGTTCCGGCGCGCGGGGGAGCCTTGGACGACGGCCCGCCTCGTCCGGGCCGGACCCGGCCGGACTCACACGCTGAAGACCTTGCGGAAGTCGGTGAGATCACCGTCGGACGAAGACGTCACCGGGCGGCCCGCCACCTCGACCCACGCGTGGAATCGGTACGGGTCGTCGGCGCTTCCCAGACACCACTCCGTGCTGAGCCCGGCCAGCGCCAGCCGGACGGTGGCGGCCAACGACAGCTCCAGACACGCGACACGTCCCGGATGCAGCCGGGCGACGTGTCGCACCAGGGCGACGGCCGCCGCCGCCTGCTCCTGCGTGGCGGGGCGTGCGCAGCGCGAGGTGAGGGCCGCCACCGCGCGCACGGTGACGCCGAACGGCAGTCGCAGCAGGCAGAGCGCGATGAGGAGCGCGAGAGTCGCCGCGGACCGGTCGTGGCGAGGAGCGGTCGGGGCCCCGCGCCCGTCCCTTCCCGCCGGGCGCGGGGCCGCCCGGTCCGGTGCCGGCGCCCGGTCCGGTGGCGATGCCGGTGCCGGCGCCCGGTCCGGCGGCGGTGCCGGTGCCGCGCTCACGAGTCCGCGCCGGACCAGTACCTCGGCCAGTTGCCCGGCATCGGCACGTACCCGCTCGCCGAGCGCCGGCGGAAACCGGGCCGCCACGGTGCGGACACCGGCGTCGAAGTCCCCACTCTCGCGCCACTCGGACCACAGGGCGCGCGCCGTGCCGTTCATCGCGTACCACTGTCCGGTGCGGGCGTCGAGGAGCACCGTCCCACCGTGCGGGGCGCTGCTCTCGTGCACGTGCTCGGGGATGTGGAAGGCAGGCATGGGCAGGTCTCTCCTCCGCGTCAGTGCCATGTGGTGTTCCTGAGCCAGATCTCCGCGGCCAGAAGCCGGTTCAGCGCGGGGAACGGCGCGCGCAGCCCCATCAGGGCCCCGTCGAGCGCGGCCGTGACGGCGGCCGGTTCGATGACGCCCAGTTCCGCGAGCCGGGAGTCGAGCAGCATGCTTCGCAACTCGGGGGCGCGGGCCCGGGCGCCCTGGTAGTCCTCGTCGCCGTAGTCGCCCTTCGTCCGTCTGGCCAGGACGGGCGCGGGCACCAGATCCGCCAGCGCCGCACCGAGCAGCGGCTTGAAGGCGGGCGGCGCGGCACGCAGGTGGGCGGGCAGGGCCGCGCAGGCGCGGATGACGTCGGTGTCGAGAAAGGGCGCCTGCGGCCACACCCCGAACGGGCGCGCCGTTTCCGACAGTTGCCGCTGTACGGCTCCGGACGTACGCAGATTGTCCAGCGCGGTGAGGTCGCCCGCTCGCGACCCGGCGGTGTGCCGGGCCGTCTCCGCGGCCTGCCGCGCGAGCCCGGCGAGTTCCTTGCTCGCGGCGCGCGTCAGCCAGCCGGACTCGGATCCGGGCTCGGGCCACCAGGCGATGGCGTCCAGCCAGCCGATGTCACGCGCGGCCACTCGTTCGAAGCTGCCGCCGCCGCCGTCGCCGATGTCAGCGACGTCACCCCCCGCGCGGCTCTCGAAGCCGTCCGCCAGCCGCCGTAACGCCGTGGCGAGGGGCGTACGGGCCAGGCCGACCGCCCGTGCGGCGACGGCCGACGGCGCCTGCTGCCGGGCGCGGGCCAACTCCCGGCTGTCCCTTGCCAGTCGGCGGAGTCTCTCGGGCCGGGCGAGTGCGGCGAGATAGCCGGGCGGTGCGACGAGCAGCGCGTCCCCGCCCTCACCTCCGAGATGCACTCCCGCGCCCAGACGCGCGACCTCGGCCAGCCGCAGCCGGGTGCGCGCCGGCGCCACGGCGGCGGAATCGGGTTCACCGCTGTCGCGGCCGTCACCACCCGAGTGGCCGGTCAGTCCTTGGCCGGTCAGTCCTTGGTAGGTCAGGGTCTCGCGGTCGCCGGTCACCACCTTCATACGCAGCCGCGGGTCGAGCCGCGCGAAACGCTCGGCGTGGGCCAGGTCGTCACATGTCGAGAGGGCGCTGTGGTACGTCGTCACCGGCAGCGGGCCGGCTTGATGACGGAGCGTCAGAAAGGCGAGGGAGGTGGAGTCCAGTCCACCGCTGAAGTCGGCACTCACCCGCTGTCCGCCCGCGACGCGCAGCCGGACCGCCGTCTCCAGCGCGTCACGCAGGGCGTCGGCGCTCCGCGCGAACGATGCCCCGGGATCGGTCTCCAGCGGTTCGTGCGCCCAGCGTTCGATACGTCCCCGCGCGGTACGGCGCAGCGCCTGCCCGCCGCCCAACCTGCCGACGCCGGCGACGACGGACCGTTCGCCGGCCAGCGCGGGAGCCCCCGGACAGAAGATCCCGGCGGCGAGGACCGCCGTGTCGGGCCGTCGTCGCGTGCCCGCCGCGTCGGCCACCGAAGCGGGCCGGGTCCCGAACACGAGGCGGGTGCCGGTGTCCCGGAAGAACAGCGGGTACTGACCCGCCGCGTCCACGTAGGCGGTCAGCTCGTGATCACGGATCACCAGACAGAGATAGCTGCCCGGCAGCCGGGTCAGCTCGTCGGACCGGCCGGACGCGAGTGCCCGCAGGGCCGTGCGCCGTAATCGGTCGTCGTCGGCCAGACACTGACCGAGCACGACGGCTGTCCCCTCCGGGCTGTCGATCCTGCGCAACTCGCCGTCCCGCCAACGCCCTCGGACCCGGACGGTGTCGCCGGAACCCGCAGGACCCGCGCGTCCCGCGCCGCCCGCCGCCGGGGGGAAGACACCGGTCAGCTCGGGCGCCCGATTCGAATCGGCGGACGCGGATGCGGATGCGGATACGTATGCGGACGTTGGCGCTGACGCGAGCGCGTCTCCGCCCTGTGCCGGTCCATTGCGCACAGCCCGGTCCTACCAGTAATACTGGGAATTGGCGTCGGCCGTTCCGCTGGTGGAACTCCCCAGAGTCACGTCCCGTACAGAACCGAGATCGACGATCACAGGCGGTTCGTAGAGCATGTCCGCGACGTCGTCCGGGCACACCGCAGGTTCGGCGGATCCGCCGACAGGGTACTCGTGACCTCTTTGCGACGTCGTCATGTGTTCCACCTCGGGTCTGCGTCGGAAAAGTACGTCGGAGATGTACGTCGGAAATGTGCGCCGGCGGGCATGTCTGCCGGCCGGGGAAACACTGCCGTACGGTACTCGAATTCATCCAGCATAATGCGCTTGGGCATCGATCGGTGGACGGATGACACCACACGATGACATCTACTCGGACTATCTGTCCAAAACCCGTTTTCGGACCGGTGGCCGTTCTCCCGGGCACCACGGACAATGCATTTCGGGAAGTTGACGGAATCCGGTCGATGAATTACGGGAGCCGGTGCGCGCACGGCGGGCCCGACCGTTCAATTCGATACTCCGGCGGCCGGGGGACGGTCCGCCGGAGTTCACCGCGTCATACGGCGACGGACTGCGCCTCGCCGTCCCTGTCGTAGGACCGGAGCCCCAGCACCAGCGCCCCGTGCGCCTCGGTCAGCTGTCCCAGGGAGCTCTTGCGCAGCACGGCGTCGGCGGTCCCGCGAAGCGAGTACCGGACAAGCGATTCCTTGCAGGGGCCGAGAACGAGATCGCTGGCCGCCTCGAGTCGGCCGCCGAGCACGATGAGGTTCGGATTGAGCATGTTGCAGACCACCGCGAGCGCCTGGCCGAGCCGACGGCCCGCGTCCTCCAGGACGCGGACGCACACCGCGTCGTTCGCGTGCGCCCGGTCGATCACCGACCGCAGGGAGTCCGGTACGTCCAGGGAACTGCCGGTCAGCGCCTCCCCCACCTGCCGCACGAGCGAGTCGGCGCCGATGACCGTCTCCAGACAGCCGCGCCCGCCGCACCGGCAGAGGGAGCCCCGCGGCTCCATGACGGAGTGGCCGATCTCGCCCGCCATCCCGCGGTGCCCGCGGACCATGCTGTTGCCGATGATCAGCCCGGCGCCGACCCCGGTGGAGACCTTCACGTAGACGACGGTCTCCAGGCTCTCGTCCGTGGCGAACGTCTGCTCGGCCAGCGCGCCGAGGTTGGCGTCGTTGTCCAGTACCACCGTCGTGAGGCCGAGCACCTGGCGGAGTTGCTTCGCGAGGTCGTCCTTGGGGTTCCAGGGCGGCAGTACGGGGCTGGTGAACCGGCCCGTCCGAGGATCGATCATGCGCGGCACGGCCACCCCGAGGGAGATGACGTCGGGCTCCTGCCCTCCGCCGGCCTGGCGGACGGCCGCGCCCACCTTCTGCCGGATCTCCGGCAGAAGCCGGTCCAGCCCGCTGTTGGCGCCGATGTCCGAGTATTCGCCGGGATGGCGGTCGGCGATTCCCTGGTCGAGACGGCGGGCGACGACCCGAGTGTGGTTGAAACCGATGTGCACGCCCACCGCGACGGACGACGTCCGGCACAGCCGTACGAGCGCGCCGCGCCCCCTGTTGTCGTTCTTCTCGATCAGCAGCGTGCCTTCCGCGGCCATCTCCCGCACGATGGCCGAGACCGTGCCGCCGGAGAGGGAGGTGCGGCGGCTCAGACCCGCCTGAGTGTCCGCCTTGATCATCACGGCGAGCAGAACGCGCTTTCGGTTGATCTGTTTGACTCCGCCGGCCGGACCGAGATGGTCGCGTAACTGAACCATTTCCTCCCCATTCCCGGCGAGGACGATTTCATCATGTCGTCCGGGGCTCGCAGATTAGCACGGTGATCTTCAAATTGAACGTGGCTTCTCTTCAAAAGAAAGTAAGGGGGTGAGCGGTCAGTCGTGACCTCTCTGCGACTGGTGTGACAGGTGTTTTCCCAGGGGCTTCCGGTGGTTCCGGAAATGACGGTGAATGATCGACGAATGGCCCAGAATGACCGGCGAGCGCCGGTGGAACGGCCGACCGAGGGAGCCGCCTCCCCCGAAACCGTCCGCGCTGCGCCACACTGGGGCGCGGTCGCGACAGAGGAGTCCCCATGCCGAAATTCCTGCTCATGGTCAACCACGACGGTGGCGTCTTCGACGAGCCGATGGATCAGTGGGAGCCCGCCGACGTCGCGGCCCACTTCGACTACTACGCGGCCCTGGGCAAGGAGCTGACCGAGAGCGGCGAGCTGATCCGGTTCACCGCGCTCGCCGATCCCCAACTGGCCAAGTTCGTAAGGGCGGACGGCACCGAGGCGGCCCCCTTGGTGACCGCCGGGCCGTTCCCGGAGATCAAGGAGTTCCTGGCCGGCTTCAACGTCTTCGACGTCTCCTCCGAGGCGCGCGCACTGGAGATCGCCGCGCGTATCTCCGCCGTGCCCGGCCCCGGCGGAGTGCCGACCCAACAGCCCGTCGAGGTGCGGCAGGTGATGACCGACCACCAGGGCGATCTGTGACCACCCGGTCCGGAACCCTCACTGACCGCCCAGCCCCGTCGTCGCGACGGACTTGACGATCTGCCGCTGGAACAGCATGAAGACCACCAGCAGCGGAATCGCGGCGAGGACCGACGCCGCCGACGCCTGCGCGTTCTGCAGGCCGTAGGAGTCCTTGACGCTCGACAGGCCCACCGGCAGCGTCATCAGCGTCGGATCGCTGGTGATGATGAACGGCCACAGGAAGTTGTTCCAGGTGGTGATGAAGACGAAGATCGACACCGCCGCGAGTATCGGCCGCGACAGCGGCAGGATGACGCTGACGAATATCCGCACGCTCCCCGCACCGTCGATCCGCGCGGCCTCCTCCAACTCGCGCGGGACCGCGTCGAAGAACTTCTTCAGGATGTAGACCATGACCGGCGCCACCACCTGCGGCAGAATCACCGCCGCGTAGGTGTCCACCAGGTTCATCGCCAGCATCTGCCGGAACAGCGGCACGATCAGGATCTGCGGCGGCACCATGATCGAGGCGACGGTGACCGCGAGGAGCGCCCGCCGGCCGCGGAACAGTCCTCGGGAGAGCGCGTACGCCGCCATCGCGGACACGACAACCGTCAGCACGGTCACGGCCGTACCGATCAAGAGGCTGTTGAGCGCCCAGACGGGCAGATTCCCCTGCGCGAAGATCTCCCGGTACGCCGCGAGCGTGAAGCCGCCCGCCGGAATCCAGTCGCCACCCGCCGAACTCGCGTCGACCTCCGACTTGAAGGACGTGTCCACCCCCCAGGCGAGCGGCACCAGCCAGACACCGGCCATCAGGATCAGCGCCAGCACGGACAGGACACGGGGGAGGAGGCCCGCACCCAGCATCGGGTGCCAACTCCCCCGGCCCCCGGCCTCCTTGCCGCCGGGACCTCCACGGCGTCTGCGTACCACTTCCCTCGGCATGGTGCTGCGGCGTGGTCCGGACGCGCCGGACGGGTCGGAAGCGCTCGATGCGAGTGATGCGTCGGTGGCCATGGCCGGATCAGTCCTCCCTGCGCGAGAAGAGCTTGAGCTGGGCGAGGGAGAGGACGACGACGATCGCGAAGAAGACGTACGACACCGCCGAGGCGTAGCCCAGCCGGTAGTTGGTGAAGCCGGTGTCGTAGATGTATTCGAGGATCGGCCGGGTCGATCCGGCCGGCCCGCCCTTGGTCAGCAGATAGATCTGGTCGAACACCTTGAGGGAGGCCAGTACTTGCAGGACCGCGATCAGTCCGGTCGTACGGCGCAACTGCGGCAGCGTGATCGACCACAGTCTGCGCCACGCGCCGGCCCCGTCGAGCGCCGCCGCCTCGTAGAGATGGTCCGGTACCGACTGGAGGGCCGCCAGGTAGAGCAGGAAGTTGAAGCCCACCGTCCACCAGAGTGTGAGGAGCGCGACGGACCACATCGCGTATCGCTCCTCCACCAGCCAGCCGATCCCGTCGATGCCGACGGCCTTCAGCGCGGTGTTGATCAGCCCCGCCTCGGGCTGGTAGAGCAGGTTCCACACCTGGGTGACGACGGCCACGGGCAGCAGGTACGGCGCGAAGAAGGACAGCCTCCACACCCACTGGCCGGGCAGCCCGGTATGGACGAGCAGCGCCATGACCAGGGAGAAGAGCACCAGCGGCACCGACGAGAGCACCGTGAACCAGGCGGTGTTGCCCAGGCTCTGCCAGACCTCGCTGTCCGTGAACGCCTCGGCGTAGTTGTCCAGGCCCGCGAAGGTGCCGTCGCCGTGGCCGGTGAGACTGGAGTCGGTGAGGCTCATCCACAGCCCGAAGCCGAGGGGCACGACCAGGAAGAGAACGAAGAAGACCAGGAACGGTACGACGAACGGCCACCCGGCGACCCCCGGCGCACCGCCTGTC
>NZ_JARJHW010000250.1:0-8665 GCF_040560175.1 Streptomyces panacea | reverse complement strand
CCCGGTCCGCGCGGTCGAGGCCGACAGCCGGTCCCGGCAGAACGCCCAGCGCCGCAAGGAGAAAGCCGAGGCCCTCGCCGGGGCCGCCGCCGCCGAGGCCGCGAAGCTCACACCCGCCCAGGCGTTCGACGAGCTGTACGCGTACGCCTCCCCCGCGCTCGTACGCCAGACGTATCTGCTCACCGGGCGGCGCACCCTCGCCCAGGAGTCCGTCGAGCGCGCCTTTCATCTGGCCTGGCACCGGTGGCCCGAGGTCGCCGTCGACCGCGATCCCGCCGGCTGGGTGCGGGGCGCGGCGTACGACTACGCGACGTCGCCCTGGCACCGGCTCCGCCGCGCCCACCGGCATCCGGACCCGCCCAACGGCGAGCGCGAGGGGCGCGCGCTGCGCCGGGCGCTGCTCGACCTGCCGCCGATGTACCGGCGCACGCTGCTGCTCTACGACGGTCTGGGGCTCGACCTGCCCGAGACCGCCGCCGAGACCGAGGCCACCACCCCGGCCGCCGCGAACCGGCTGCTGCACGCGCGCGAGGCGGTTTCCGAGCGGCTGCCCGACCTCGGGGACGCGGAAGCCCTGCACGAGCGGCTGAGCGAGTTGACGGAGACGGTCTCCGCGCCGGCGGTCGCGAGCGCGTCCGCCGTGCGGCTGGGCAGCGAGCGCCGCGCCAAGTTCTGGACGCGCGCCGCGATCGCCGTCACCGTGCTGATCATCGGGGCGACGGCCTACACGGTGGTCACGGCGCCGAGGCAGTACGAGCCGACGCCCGCGCCCGGCCAGCGGGTCGGCGGCGTCCCGGCGCCGATGGGACCGCAGAAGCTGAGCAAGCAGGACCTGAAGCTGCGCGACAAGCTCCGCGCCGTGCCGCTGAACGGGCCGGGGCGGCTGCTGCCCCGGATCCCCTGACGACCTCCCCCGCCGCCGCCGTCCTCGCCGGGGGACGAGAACGCGCGTGGGCCCGCACCACCTGAAAGGTGCGGGCCCACGCGCGTTGTGCGGCGGTACAACTGCCGTACTCCGTACGACCGTACCGCCAAGTGTCAGCCCGCGAGAATGGCGCGGGCCAGAACGGCCGTCTCGGTCGGCGTCTTGCCGACCTTGACGCCCGCGGCCTCAAGGGCCTCCTTCTTGGCCGCCGCGGTGCCCGACGAGCCAGAGACGATGGCGCCGGCGTGGCCCATCGTCTTGCCCTCGGGCGCCGTGAAGCCCGCGACGTAGCCGACGACCGGCTTGGTCACGTGCTTGGCGATGAAGTCGGCCGCGCGCTCCTCGGCGTCGCCGCCGATCTCGCCGATCATCACGATGAGGTCGGTGTCGGGGTCGGCCTCGAACGCCTCCAGCGCGTCGATGTGCGTCGTACCGATGACCGGGTCGCCGCCGATGCCGATGGCGGACGAGAAGCCGATGTCACGCAGCTCGTACATCATCTGGTAGGTCAGCGTGCCGGACTTGGACACGAGACCGATGCGGCCGGGCTTGGTGATGTCGCCCGGGATGATGCCGGCGTTGGACTGGCCGGGCGTGATGAGGCCGGGGCAGTTCGGGCCGATGATCCGGGTCTTGTTGCCCTTGCTCGACGCGTACGCCCAGAAGGCGGCGGAGTCGTGCACCGCGATGCCCTCGGTGATGACGACGGCGAGACCGATCTCGGCGTCGATGGCCTCGACGACCGCGGCCTTGGCGTGGGCCGGCGGCACGAAGAGGACGGACACGTTGGCGCCGGTCTTCTCGATCGCTTCCTTGACGGAGCCGAACACCGGAACGTCGGTGCCGTCGAAGTCGACGGACGTACCGGCCTTGCGCGGGTTGACTCCGCCGACGATGTTGGTGCCGTCAGCGAGCATGAGCTTGGTGTGCTTCATGCCGGTGGCACCGGTCATCCCCTGGACGATGACCTTGCTTTCCTTGGTCAGGAAAATAGCCATGGTGTTGGTGACCTTTACCTTTACTTCGCAGCCGCGAGCTCGGCGGCCTTGTCGGCCGCGCCGTCCATGGTGTCCACGCGCTGTACGAGCGGGTGGTTGGCGTCCGAGAGGATCTTGCGACCCAGCTCCGCGTTGTTGCCGTCGAGGCGCACGACCAGGGGCTTGCTGACCGTCTCGCCCTTGGACTTGAGCAGCTCCAGGGCCTGGACGATGCCGTTGGCGACCTCGTCGCACGCGGTGATGCCGCCGAAGACGTTGACGAAGACGGACCTGACGTCCGGGTCGCCGAGGATGATCTCCAGGCCGTTCGCCATGACCTCGGCCGACGCGCCGCCGCCGATGTCGAGGAAGTTGGCGGGCTTCACGCCGCCGTGGGCCTCGCCCGCGTAGGCGACGACGTCGAGGGTGCTCATGACGAGCCCCGCGCCGTTGCCGATGATGCCGACCTCGCCGTCGAGCTTGACGTAGTTGAGGTTCTTGGCCTTGGCGGCGGCCTCAAGAGGGTTGGCCGCGGCCTTGTCCTCAAGAGCCTCGTGGTCGGGCTGGCGGAAGTCGGCGTTCTCATCGAGCGAGACCTTGCCGTCCAGCGCGATGATCTTGCCGTCACCGGACTTGATCAGCGGGTTGACCTCGACGAGCAGGGCGTCTTCCTTGATGAAGACGGTCCACAGCTGCTGGAGGACGTCGGCGACCTGGCCGGCGATCTCGGCCGGGAACTTCGCGGCGGCGACGATCTCGGCCGCCTTCTCCGGGGTGCAGCCCTCGTTGGCGTCGACCGGGATCTTGGCGAGCGCGTCGGGGTTCTCCTCGGCGACGACCTCGATCTCCACGCCGCCCTCGACGGAGGCCATGGCCAGGAAGGTGCGGTTGGTGCGGTCGAGGAGGAAGGAGACGTAATACTCCTCCGCGATGTCCGCCGTCTGGGCCAGCATCACCTTGTGGACCGTGTGGCCCTTGATGTCCATGCCCAGAATGGCGTCGGCCTTGGCGACCGCGTCGGCCGGGTCGGAGGCCAGCTTCACGCCGCCGGCCTTGCCTCGGCCGCCGACCTTGACCTGCGCCTTGACGACAGCCTTGCCGCCGAGACGCGTCGTCACCTCGCGCGCCGCCTCAGGCGTTTCGATGACTTCACCGGCCAGCACCGGTACACCGTGCTTGGCGAAGAGGTCCCTCGCCTGGTACTCGAACAGGTCCACGCGCGTCCGTCCCTTGTCTGTCTTCTAAGATTCGCAGTGATCGCGGTTCGTAATCTGCGTGGGCGTGCCGCGATGGGCAACGTGACTGCACTTGTCACAAGGAAGGCGCAGAGGGAGTCCCGGAGCGCGGCATGTCCGTCTCGCAGGTTATCCCCGAGGGCCGTGGACCCCTAAATCACAGATCACCCCTGAGCGGTGATACCTGTCACAGACACGGGTCCGGCGGACACGGCGGACAGACATAGGGGGCCTACGGCCGGGTCGCCGTGTCCGGTATCGGCAGGGGCCGCTTCTCGATCGCCGCCGCCATTACTTCCGGGAACAGGTCCGGGGTGCAGGCGAAGGCCGGTGCGCCGAGTGCGGCCAGCGCCGCCGCGTGGTCGCGGTCGTAGGCGGGCGCGCCCTCGTCGGACAGGGCGAGCAGTGCCACGAACCGCACGCCGGACGCCTTCATCGCCGCGACCCGCTTCAGCATCTCGTCGCGGATGCCGCCCTCGTAGAGATCGCTGATCAGTACGACGACGGTGTCGGCGGGCCGGGTGATCTGCGACTGGCAGTAGGCGAGGGCGCGGTTGATGTCCGTGCCGCCGCCGAGCTGGGTGCCGAACAGGACGTCGACGGGGTCGTCCAGTTGGTCAGTGAGGTCGACGACCGCGGTGTCGAAGACAACGAGGCGGGTGGAGATGGAGCGCATCGAGGCGAGGACGGCGCCGAAGACGGAGGCGTAGACGACGGACGCCGCCATCGACCCGGACTGGTCGATGCAGAGGACGACCTCCTTCTTCACGGACTGCGAGGCGCGGCCGTATCCGATGAGGCGTTCGGGGACGATCGTGCCGTACTCCGGCAGGTAGTTCTTGAGATTCGCGCGGATCGTGCGGTCCCAGTCGATGTCCCGGTGGCGCGGCCGGTTGATCCGCGCGGAGCGGTCGAGGGCGCCGGTGAGCGTGGCCCGGGTGCGGGTGGCGAGCCGCTTCTCGATGTCGGCGACGACCTTCCGTACGACGGCGCGCGCCGTCTCCTTGGTCGTCTCGGGCATGGCCTTGTTGAGCGAGAGGAGCGTGCCGACGAGATGGACGTCCGCCTCGACGGCCTCCAGCATCTCCGGTTCGAGCAGGAGCGCGGAGAGTCCCAGCCGCTGGATCGCGTCGCGCTGCATGACCTGCACGACGGAGCTGGGGAAGTAGTTGCGGATGTCGCCGAGCCAGCGGGCGACCGAGGGGGCGGAGGCGCCGAGTCCCGCGGAGCGGTTGCCGCCGCCCTTCCTGGACGCGCCGGTGCCGCCGCCTCCGTAGAGAGCGGTCAGCGCGCCGTCCATCGCCGCGTCCTGGCCGGTGAGCGAGCGTCCGGTGCCGTCGGCCGCCTCGCCGCCGAGGACCAGCCGCCAGCGCCTCAGCCGCTCGTCGGCCGCCTCGCGGGGCGTGTCGTGGGTCGTGTTGTGGGCCGTGTCGCCCGCGGCGTTGCCGACCGCGTCTTCCGTCGTCCCGGCCGTGGTCATCGGGCCACCTCCGCAAGATCGTTGTCGGTGTTCTTCCGAAGGTCGTCCGGAGAGGCGACGGCTCCGCCGAGGAGCAGGCGCAGGACCGGCAGGACCGCGTCCGCGCGGGCCTCGTCGACGGCGGCTCCGAAGCCGGGGATCCCCGCCTCGGCACGGCCGGTCCGCGCGCCGCCGCCCGCCGGTCCGCGCCGGACCAACTCGCCGAGCGTGCGGCGCACTCCGGGCTCGTACGCGGAGAACGTACGGCGCAGCAGGGGCAGTACGTCGGTGAACGAGCCGTCCGGCACTCCCGTCAGCCAGGTGTCCACGAGCCCGAGCAGCCGTTCGTCGTGGACCAGGAGCATGCCGCCGCCGGACGCTCCTCCGACGAACCCCTCGATCCAGGCCGCCGCGTCGGCCGGCGGGGTGCCGGGCGACAGGGCGAGGCCCATGAGACGCGCGGCCTCGTCCTCCGGGAGGCGCCCGTCGTCCAGGAGCAGCCGGGTGGATCTGCCCCGGATGACACCGGGCACGGTGTCCCGCCCGGCCAGCTTGCGCAGGACGGCGCCCCAGCGCCCGGCCAGGTCCCCGGCGGGGCGGTCGGGGGCGTCGGGCAGGAGTCCGATGGCGGTGTGGACGCTGTCGAGGTGGCCTCGCATCTCGGCCGCGCCGTCCGCGTCGAGCCCGGCGCAGGCGGGCGGCAGCCCGACACAGATCCGCTCGGCGAGCCCGGCGGCGACCTCGCCGAGGGCCGCCGTGTCGGTGGACCGTACGTCTCCGTAGCGCAGCGAGCGGGCGAGCGCGGGCAGTGCCTGGGCGAGGTGGCCCACGTCGGCGTCGAGCGCGGCGCGGTCGGCGAGCGCCTTCATCACCACGGGCAGCGCCTCGGTCAGTTCGGCCAGGAGGCACTGCTCGGCGAGAGTCGTGACGTCGGAGAGCGCGGTCGCCGACACCGCCCGTGACTCGGCCTTGGCGGTGGCCGCCGAGAGGACCGTGGTGCCCCAGACCCCGGCCTCGGCGACCCGCACGTACAGCTCGGGCTCCCAACGCAGCCGCCAGCTCTCGCGGAACGTGCCCGTGCTGCCGCGGCCCGTGGCAGCCTCGCCCCAGCCGATGCCGAGCAGCCGCAGTCGGTGCAGCATCCTGCTCCGGCCCGCGTCGGTCTCCTTACGGAGGTCGAGGTCCAGCTCGCGCTCCAGTGCTTCCGGCTTCAGCCGCAGCGAACGCTGGAGCCGGGTCAGATCGCGTTGCAGCGGCACGGCCGGGGCGGAGTCGGGGACCTCGCCCAGGACGTCCCCGACGATGAGCCGGTCCCTGATGAGCGCGAGCGGCACGTCGGACCCGTCGCACATGACGGCACGGATCGCGTCGGTGGTCTCGGTGAGTCCGGCGAGCGGCCGGCCGCGCAGGGTGGCCAGGGTCTCGGCGAGCCGGACGGCCTCGATGACATGGGCGGAGGAGATGGGCCGGTCCTCCTCGCGCAGCAGACCGGCGACCTTGGTCATCCAGCGCGTCACGGGGCGGTCGGGTGCGCCGAAGAGGTGTCCGTACCAACCGGGAGAGTCGATGCCGGCGCCGTAACCGCTGTCTCTGGCCAGCCGGTGGTGGGTCCACGGCACCCAGGTCATCTCGGACTTGACCTTGGGCAGTCCTTTGAGGAGCGCGCGGTCGGCGGTGGCCGTGGTCCCCGGGCCGAGCGCGGGCACATGCCAGGCGCCGCAGACGACGGCGACCCGGTCGTCGCCGAACTCCTTGCGCGCGGCTCGGAGTTGGATCCGCATGTACGCCTCGCGGACCAGGTCACGCCGGTGCCCGCCGTCGCCGTACTCCTCGCGCAGGGCGCCCATCGCCTCGCCGAGGGCGGCGAACGGCGCGAACGGGTCGTCGGCGGCCGTGCTGTCGCGGTGCTCCACGACGTCTTCCCACCACCGCTCGGCGTCGTCGTAGCCGGCGGTTTCGGCGAGGACGGCGAGCGGATCGATGCGCAACGCCCGGGCACGGGAATCGCCCCCGGGGCCTGTCTCGGGGCCGCGCTCGGGGCCGCGCTCGGGGCCGCGCTCACCGTCCGCCCGGCCGTCCGGCGTCTCGTCCCCGTCCGTGAACGCCAGCGAGTGCGTCGCGGGAAGGTCGATGAAGCGGACCGGGACACCGTGGGCGAGGGCCCAGCGGATCGCGACCCACTCGGGGGAGAACTCGGCCAGCGGCCAGAACGCCGCACGCCCCGGATCGTCCACGGCGTGCGCGAGCAGCGCGACGGGCGGGCGCATCCCGGGGTCCCCCGCGAGGGACACCAGCGCGTCGCCCTCGGGCGGGCCTTCGATCAGGACGGCCAGCGGGGACGCCGCGTCGAGCGCGGCCCGTACGGCGCGGGCGGAGCCGGGCCCGTGGTGCCGCACGCCGAGCAGCAGCGGCCCGCTCCCGGCCGGCCAGGCCGGAGGCGTGTCGGTGGCCGGGGTCGCGCCGGCCGTCGCGTCCGGGTCGCGGACCGGCGTCGTCATGCGCCGACCTCTCGGCAGGCGCGGTAGAAGTCCTTCCAGCCGTCCCGCTCGCGCACGACCGTTTCCACGTACTCCTGCCAGATCACCCGGTCGGCCGCCGGGTCGCGGACGACGGCGCCGAGGATGCCCGACGCGACGTCACCGGGGCGCAGCACACCGTCGCCGAAGTGCGCCGCGAGCGCGAGGCCGTTGGTGACGACGGAGATCGCCTCGGCCGTCGAGAGCGTCCCGGACGGGGACTTGATCTTCGTACGGCCGTCGGCCGTGACGCCGTCACGCAACTCGCGGAAGACCGTGACGACCCGGCGGATCTCGGCGATGCCTTCGAGACCGCCCGGCAGGTCGAGCGAGCGCCCGATCTGGTCGACGCGCCGCGAGACAATGTCGACCTCCGCCTCGGCGGTGGCGGGCAGCGGCAGGACGACGGTGTTGAAGCGGCGGCGCAGCGCGCTCGACAGGTCGTTGATCCCCCGGTCGCGGTCGTTGGCGGTGGCGATCACGTTGAACCCGCGGACGGCCTGGATCTCCTGCCCCAACTCCGGGATCGGCAGGGTCTTCTCGGACAGGATCGTGATGAGCGAGTCCTGTACGTCGGCGGGGATACGGGTCAGCTCCTCGACCCGGGCGGTCATGCCTTCCGCCATGGCGCGCATGACGGGGCTGGAGACGAGCGCGTCCCGGCTCGGGCCGTGGGCGAGCAGTCGCGCGTAGTTCCACCCGTACCGGATGGCCTCCTCGGGCGTACCCGCCGTCCCCTGCACCAGCAGCGTCGAGTCGCCGCTGACGGCGGCGGCCAGATGCTCGGAGACCCAGGTCTTGGCGGTGCCCGGTACGCCGAGGAGCAGTAGCGCGCGGTCGGTGGCGAGGGTGGTGACGGCGACCTCGATGATCCTGCGCGGGCCCACGTACTTCGGCGTGATGACCGTGCCGTCGGGGAGCGTGCCGCCGAGGAGATACGTCGCGACCGCCCAGGGCGACAGCCGCCACCTGGCCGGCCGGGGCCGGTCGTCGGCGGCGGCGAGCGCCCCCAGTTCGTCGGCGAAGGCGTCCTCGGCGTGCGGTCGCAGGACCTCGGCGCCGACGGTCCCGCCGACCGTCTCGGGAGCTGTCCCGGCGGTCGTCGCACTCGTTTCGGGCATGGTCATGGATCCCCCTCCAGATCGTTCGACCGGCTAGGGGATCCACGGTGCACCATGCCACTGACAATCGGCCGTTTCCGCAGGTCGGAGCCGATTGTCAGTGGTGGCGCCTAACGTCGTGGACATGGATAACGCGGGGGTGCGCTGGACGACGGAACAGGTGCTGGCCCTGGCTCCTGACGCCGCGTCACGCAAGGCGGGGGCCAGGCTGAGCGCGGCCGGTCCGTGGTCCGGCGCGGGCAGCAGTGACGAGGGTGCCGTGTGGGGGCTGTGCAAGGGGAGCGGCCAGAAGCCGTATCGGACGGTGATAGACACGAAGGGCCCCGCGTACACGTGCAGTTGCCCAAGCCGGAAGTTCCCGTGCAAGCACGCGCTGGGGCTGCTGCTGCTCTGGGCGGCCGAGGGGACCTCCACCGTCAGGACGGTCGCGGA